>DATGHI010000251.1:0-10671 GCA_035308065.1 Gammaproteobacteria bacterium
GCCGGACAGGTGAACTGGGAACCCTGGTCGGTGTTGAAGATCTCCGGAGCGCCATGACGGTCTAGCGCCTCTTGCAGGGCTTCGATGCAGAAGTCTGCCGTCAGGCTATTCGACACTCGCCAGGCCAAGATGCGGCGGGTATACCAGTCCATCACCGCCACCAAGTAGACGAAGCCCCGGGCCATCGGGATGTAGGTGATGTCGGTCGCCCACACCTGGTTGGGCCGTGTGATCGCCAGTCCGCGCAGCAGGTACGGGTACACGGGATGCTCAGGGTGCGGTTGGCTAGTGTTCCGGCGCCGGTAAATGGCTTCAATGCCCATGCGGCGCATGAGGGTCGCCACATGCTTGCGGCCCACCGGGTCGCCTTCGCGGTTCAGGAAGTCCCGCAGCATGCGGGCGCCGGCGAACGGGAGCTCCAGATGCAGCTCATCGATCCGCCGCATGAGTTTCAGATCCCGCTCCGACGCCGGCACCGGGGTGTAGTACAGCGAGGCCCTGGATAACCCCAGGAGCTCCGCCTGCCGCGTGAGCGGCAGGCGGTGTCCCCGTTCAATCAACGTTTGGCGCTCAACCCGTCCAGCTTGCCGAGCGCGCGTGCTAAAAAATCGTTCTCCAGTGCCAGCTGCCCGATCTTGCGCTCCATGGCCGCCGGGTCCGGCTCACCGGTGGGCTTCTCGCCCGAGCGTGCAAACACTTCGGCGGCACGCTCCAGGAGTTGGCTCTTCCACGTCGTAATCTGGTTCGGATGCACGTCAAAGCGCTCCGCGAGCTCGGCCAGGGTCTGCTCTTCTTTCAACGCTGCCAGGGCCACCTTGGCCTTGAACGCGGCGGAGTGATTTCGGCGGGATCTTCTAGTCATGTGCAACTCCTCGTTACAGGCGATATCATCGCCCTCCAAGAGCCGAGTTGTCACTTAGCCGGTTGTCTTAACCTGTGGGGCCAGCTCTTTCAGAAATTCTGGAGAAGCAGGCACGCGCCTTACTTTCTGCGGCCTTAGTTGTCTCATTGAATCACTTACAATTCGACCGCTTTTTTCGTCATAACTCGATATGTGGTGAACAATGGTGCTCCTGATTGCGTTAATGGCCCGCATTTGAGCGAATACATCTTCAAACTCAGCTTCAATTTCTTTACCGGGACTGTTCACAATCCATACTCTCACTGTTGCATCCATTATTTCAGACGCTCTTTTATCCCCGAATACTGCTTTAGCCATTCCATCGCTGAAATCAGAGCTTTTAGCTAGCAACAAAAAAAGAGCTAGCTCAGTGATGCTGAAGTATTCTATGAATCTTCCAAGCGATAACCAATAAACCCCGTCCTCGTCCTTCATGGGATTTCCCTTTACTTGATTTAGACTTGCGCTTGGTTAATCCACCACCATTACTGTTTTTGCATGCTGCCAGGAACTAGCGGGATCATTTTAAGTGCCCCACTTGCTTGCATCGCATCTATTAATTCCTTCAATTTTGCATATAGTTCAATTCCGGCATTTGGAGTAAGCACTAAGCGTGCAGCCGTAAATTTATGGCCTTTTGGGGGTTGACCCTGGATAGCGTTTTCCGTTCTCCCTACTGTAAATTCTATACGCCATGTACTACTATCAAAGCCTATAGACCAGATGGAGTCGGAAAATGTCTCAGAAATCTCAGGGCGATTTACATACTCAAAAGTCGGCTGTAAAGCAGGTTGAATCGCAGACATTTGGTTCCCCTCCGAAGCCTATGTTTATGGAACAAAGCGGGCAGGTGTGGGTATGGGAATATGGCTGGAAGAAGTTTAAATCTATTTCTTCTCAGACTGACGCTTCACAAGACCGCCGATAAGTCAGGCGTTTTCCAGTGATTCCCTTCAAGGCATTGTCAGCACGTTCCGCATCTTCTACTTTGCGGTTGTTGTAGCGGAAATCAAACTCGCCGACATAGCGCATAAGGTGCTGCTCGCCGACGTGGTGATAGGTGCCAATCAGGCCACGCTTGAGGATTGAGAAATAACCCTCAACGGTGTTAGTAGTGGCAGCACCGCGCGAGTATTCCTTTTCGCTATGGCGTACTACGTCATGCTTGGCAAACTCGCGGCCCGGTTTGATATATCCGGAGTGCTCATCGGTATTTAGGGTCGCTTCCTTGGCGATCTGCTGGATAAGGATGGGCTTAAGGGTGGCAGCGGTAACGGTCGGAATCTTGAAGGAGCGAACCTGGCCGCCACGCTCTACCAGAGAGAGAACTTTCATCTTGTGCTCATAGCCACGGCCCTTAGTCTTTTTGCCGCGCGGCTTGTTGTTGCCCCAGAAGGTTTCGTCAGCCTCGACAGCACCACCGCCAGAACCTAACTGTCCCTTGTGCTCGGTCTTCATGGCCTCGCGGATACGGTGGGTCATAAACCAAGCGGTCTTGTAGGTCACGCCCAAGGTGCGGTGTAACTGGTGACTGCTCATGCCCTTCTTGGACGAGCACAGGAGATAGACGGCCAAGAGCCATTTGTTAAGAGGAATCTTGGAACGCTCGAAGACGGTTCCTACAGTGACCGTAAACGGCTCACGGCAGTCGGCGCACTTGTAGAGCCCCGGGCGGGTGCTCTTACCCTCTAGCTTGTAGTGGTCCCCAATGACCCCACAGTGCGGGCAGATAGGCTTATCCGGCCATACCTGGCGCTCTAGGTACTTGCGGGCGGCTTCCGGGTCGCGGAAGTGGGGGGCTTCTAAGATGCTCTTGGCCATAGGGATTCCTCCGATATGGCTAGATTCTCCCCCTTTCAGATGGGTATGTCAAGTATATAAGTCCGTTTTCTTTGGGCCGAAAGGGGCGGCAGCGGGCCCCGGCTTGAAGTAAGCTATTGACCGGCCGTCACGGGGTGTCGGGCCCTACCATCATAAATTCGGGAGTACCGATCATGCAGAATTCGACGATGCAGAACCTGCTCATGCTGGTCGGCCGCATTGTGCTCGCGGCCATGATGTTCTGGAGCGGCTTCGGCCACCTCTTGAGCTTTGCCAGCATCCACAATTACATCGCCGACTGGAGCGTTCCGGGCTTCATCAAGCCGATATTGATCATCTGGGAAATCGGGGCGGGCTTGCTGCTGCTGACGGGCGCCTGGGCCCGCGCCGCCGCCACCTCGCTAGTGGTGTTTTGCGTGCTTGCCGGTTTTCTGCAGCACGTCCACGAGGAAAGTGACCTCGCCACCCTTGAACTCATCGACTTCATGAAGAACATGGCCCTCACGGGCGGCTTCCTGTACGTCATTGCGGCGGGCGGCGGCGAGTGGAGCCTAGGCAAGAAATACAAGCTCAAGTGGAGCTGAGCGCCGGCGAAAGCCGACACTGGGATGGGGCCCCGCGGGGCCCCATCTTTTTGGGCGGTCGCAGACCGGACTTGAAGGTAATAAATGCGTCTATATTAAGGTCTGGTGCGTATCTGTTCCGGTGACCCCAGGAGCCTTGCATGTTCGCCGCCCGCAAGTCCCAGATGATCCACGCCGCCCAGGCTCTGCCCGGCCGGCCGACCCCGTTGCCGGTGCCAGAACGGCACCACGTGAACGGTCATCCGCTCAAGGGGCCGTTCCCTGCCGGACTGGAGCAGGCGGTGTTCGGCTTGGGCTGTTTCTGGGGCGCGGAGCGCAAGTTCTGGAAGACCGCCGGCGTCTTCGTCACCGCGGTCGGGTATGCAGGTGGGTACACGCCCAATCCCAGCTACGAGGAAGTCTGCAGCGGTCGCACCGGCCACGCGGAAGTGGTGCTGGTGGTCTACGATCCGAAACAGCTGAGCTACAAGCAATTGTTGAAGGTCTTTTGGGAGGCCCATGACCCGACCCAGGGCATGCGCCAGGGCAACGACCTCGGCACCCAGTACCGCTCCTGCGTGTACGCCTACGGCGTGGAGCAGTTAGCCGCGGCACGGGATTCGCTGGAGGACTACCAGCACGCGCTGGAGGCGGCGGGTTACGCGCCCATCTCCACCGAAGTGCGGGCGGCGCCGGAGTTCTATTACGCCGAGGACTACCACCAGCAGTACCTGGCGAAGAACCCCGACGGCTATTGCGGTCTGGGCGGCACCGGTGTGAGCTGCGCCATATAAAAAACCGGCGGCTTTGCGCCGCCGGTCGTGCCCGAGGGGAGAGATACCGCAATCAAGGCAGGGGAATGCGCCGCATACTCGTCAGTTGCGGCATGCCAGCGGCACGGATCTCGAGCAAAATGGCATCCTGACTTGGGGTGATTTCCGTCGTGGTTCCCGCGAGGCCATCGGCAAGCGACAGTTTGCCGCCGGCAGAACTCACGCGGGTATTGTCCAGGATGTGATCGAAGCCTTTGCTGTCGGCGTCGAAGGGTGTGGACAGCAGGCTGAAGTGGGCCGCATCCAGGCCCTGGCTCTCCAACGTGCCCTGCATCAGTCCCGTGAAGCCCTGATCCAGCGCCGCGAGCGAGCGGCCGTCCGGCACGCTGTGGGCCGCGAATGCGGCGGCAGGGTCGGTGCCACGGGCGCCGTACCAGGCGCGCAGCATGACGTCGGTCAAGGTATCGATGTTGGCCATGCCTGCCTGGGTGGCCGCTCCGTACAGCACGCGGCCCCGGCCGTCATCCGCCTTGAGGAGGAAGGGCGCGCTCAGGCCCGCGGTGGACAACTGGAAGTGCCCATCTGGGCCGCTCACCGCCGACTCGGTGCGGCCGCGGGCGTCCATGAGGCTGATGAGGGCCCCCGCGAGCGGCTTGCCGGTGGCGGCAGTCCCCATGACCGTATCCACCGCGGTCACCGTGAGCATGGCGTTGTTGCTGGTGTAGGTGATTCCCATGCCGTAGTAGCCGCCGCTGTAGGTGATCGAGGCGGTGATCTGGGTGCTGCCCGCGGCCTTGGCGGTGGCGAGGCCTGAGTTGTCCACAGTGGCCACAGCGGTGTTGGAGGATGCCCACACGAGGGCCGAGTTCTGCACTGTGTTGCCGTTGGCATCCATGGCGACGGCTTTGAATTGCTGCATGCTGCCCATGGCGACGCTGGCGCTGGTGGGGGTGATGGCGATGGTGGTGATGGTACCAGGCGGTATGTTGCCGCCTCCGCCCCCACCGCCGTAGCCGCCGCCGCCTCCGCAGCCGAGGAGGATGAGTGTGACCAAGCAGACGACTACGAGGCCGCCTAGTACGGTGTTTCTGCGCATGGCCGGTTACCTTAGGTGACAAGAGGGCAACTGCCCCTATGCAAGGTGACCGCAAGTGCGGAGGCTTTATTCCAGCTTATGTGAACATGTCGCTCGGCCGCTCAGACTTTGTGAGCGGTGATCCTGAAGCGCACGCGCACCAGATCTCCCACCGCGAGACCGCCGCCCAGGGCGGCGTGGGGTTTGATGCCGAACTCGCTCTGCAGGATCTGGAGGCTGCCAGTGGCGACGAGATCATCGCCCGCTTGTGAGAGGGCGATGGGCACCGTCAGGTCCCGTACCGTACCGTGCAGGGTGACGCGCAGGGTGACGTCCGGCCCCCACTCGGGGCCCACGAGATGTACCGACTGGATGCGCACTTCGGGGTAGTGTTCAGCGTCCAGTTCCTCCGGCCCGAGCATGTGCTCGGTGGTGCCTTGCACCGCCTGGGGCGAGGGCTGTTTCGCGAAGTCGGGACCTTCCACCGCGCGCGCCTCCGGCGCGTCCACCTCGAAATCCTTCACCGGCAGTACCAGCGAGAAGGACGAAGCGGGGAAGTCGGAGGCGAGGTAGACGTCGCCCTGGATGCCGCGGGCGCGGATCACGTGGTCGTAGCCGAAGGCGGCCAGCGGTCCCGCCTTGTAGACCAGGAAGCGCACGTCGGAGCGGGTCGCGTCCACGGCATAGTGCACGGCACCCGCGGCCGGCTGCGGCAGGGGCAGCGTGGGCGGCGTACTGCCGGCGCCGACTGTGACGGGTGCGGTCTGGCAGGCGGCCAGCAGCAGGGCTGCCCATAAGGGAATAAATGCTTTGCGCATGCCGTCCACCTGTTAATAATATGATGAGACTAGGTCCCCCAGCAGGGACCGGAGCGCTGCCATCGTTATTCCCCTCCGCAATACGTCCGAGCGCTACGGGGCGATAGCCCAGTTCCTGCACTGGACCATCGTACTCCTGGTGATCGGGCAATTCGCCTTAGGGATAACCGCCCACGGTCTGCCCGTGAGCCTGGAGCGCCTCAAGCTCCTCACCTGGCACAAATCCCTGGGGATCACGGTGTTCGCACTGGTGTTGGTGCGTCTCGCCTGGCGCGGGTTCTCGCCGGCTCCGCCGCTGCCGGCGGACATGAATCCGCTACAGCGGCATCTCGCGCATCTGAGCCACACGCTCTTATACGTGTTGCTGCTCAGCATGCCGGTGGTGGGCTGGATATCGTCCTCCGCATCGAACCTCACGGTGAAATGGTTCTTCCTGGTGACGCTGCCGAACCTGGTGAAGCCGGATCCGCCGCTCGCGGAACTCGCCAAGGGTCTGCACATCGCCATGGCGTGGCTGTTACTGGCGACGGTCAGCGTGCACGCTGCTGCCGCGTTATGGCATGAACTAGTGTTGAAGGATAACGTGCTACGGCGCATGTTGCCGCTGCCCCTGCACAAGGCCCCCCGGGAGAAGCCATGAGTCACGCGAAGCTGTTCCTGGCGCTCGCCTTCCTGTCCGCTGGCGCGGCCCGGGCCGACTGCTGGAAGCCGGTGCCAGCACCGAAGAGCTTGAGCTTCAACGCCAGCCAGGCGGGTGCGCCCTTCCCAGGCGAGTTCAAGTCCTATAGCGCGCTCCTCTGCCTGGACGCGAAGGACCCATCGAGGAACCGTCTGCAGGTGCAGGTGGACATGAACTCGGTGTCCACGGATCTGCCGGAGATGGACGACGCCCTGAAGGGCGGAGATTTCTTCGACACCGCCCACTGGCCCCAGGCGAAGTTCGAAAGCGATTCCCTCACACTGACGGCACCCGGTCAATACAAGGTGAGCGGCAAGCTCACGGTGCGGGACACGACCCGCAGCGTCAGCGTGCCCTTCACCTGGACCCCCGCCGCGGACGGCAAGAGCGCCAGGCTCACGGCTAAGTTCACCTTGCAGCGGCTCGACTATGGCATCGGCCGGGGCCAATGGGCCGACACCCAGTGGGTGGGAAACCCGGTGGATCTCGCCTTCGCCATCAACTTCGTACCCGCGACGCAGTAGACTCTCTCCCGGGCTTTCCACCGGGGCTGGACATGGCTGATTCCGAAGCGCGCGACGTCCGGCTGGACGACCCCGAGGCCGACCAGCTGATGGTGAGCACGCCGGAGCTTTTGCTCTACCTGCCCAAGTTGCTCTGGTACCCGTTGCGCGGCTACGGGCTGGCGGTGACCGTCACCTTCGGCATCGCGCTCTGGATCATCGGCTATGCCGGCGTCTGGGGTATTCCCGCCGCCGGCATCATCTTCGGCTGGATGGGCTATTACTTCATGGACGTGGTGCAGCGCACCGCCATGGGCCACGCCATCCCGCCGCCGATGGGCAGCGAGGTGATGTTCCAGGGGGACAAGCTGCGGCTCGGCATGCTGGTGGCGTATCTCGGCGGCGTGACGCTGCTGGCCTTGTCGGCCAGGCACGCCGGCGCGAAGGGCCTGAGCGTGGCAGTCATCTGTGCCGGCATCTACGTGCTGCCGGCCTATCTCGCCTCGCTGGCGCTGCAGCCCGAGGTGTACATGGCGCTCAATCCGCTGACGCTCATCAAGTTTCTCTGGCACACGGGCTTCGCTTACTTCCTGGCGGCGCTGTTGCTCGCGGCTGTGGGGTTCGCAGGCATCGGTCTTGCGGGCCATCTGTCCGCCATCACCAGTGACCTGCTGCTGGTCTACGGTCTCATCTTCGTCTGCCACATGGTGGGTTACGTTGCCTACCACCGCCAGAACGAACTCGGCATCGCCGTGGCCGTGGAGAAGCCCACGGAGGAATCCCAGTCGGCGGTGGAACAGGCACAACGGCTGGGCGCGCTGCTCGCGGCGGTGGACAAGCACCTGGAGGCCAACGAACCCGGGCTGGCGCGCGACGCGATGCTGAGGGTGGACGGCGCGGACCTCGCGAATCCCAGGAGTTTCCACGAAGAGCTGTTCGAGGCGCTGCGGCTGCGGTACCAGGACGCGCTTTCCCTGGTGCAGGCGGCGAGGCTCATCCGACTGCTGGCGCAGGAGAAGCGCTACTCCCGGGCGCTCGACATCTGCGAGCAGTGCCTCGACCTCTCCCGGGACTTCCTACCGGAGCCGGCCGCGCTGGCCGTGCCCCTGGCGGAGCAGGCCTTCCGGGACAAGCGCCTGAAGCTCTTCACGCGCATCGCCGACGGCGTGCAGGTGCGCCATCCCGGCAGCGACGAGGCGGTTTCGATCCAGTTCCTGAAGGCCCAGGCGCTCGCCACCGGCAAACAGGACGCGGCGGCCCTGGCCCTGGTCACACCGCTGCTGCAGCGGCCCGCCCATCCCTGGGCGCCACGCATCCAGGCACTGCACAAGGCCTTGAGTGGCATGGTGAAGCCCCGCTCTTGACCCAAGGTTTGTCACGAAGCGGGTGGTCCCGGGCCGCGCGGCGGTATCATTAAGAAGATGTCCCTGGACGCATTCCATCCCGCCACTGCCGCCTGGTTCCGGCAGAGCTTCGCCGCGCCCACCGGCGCCCAGGAGCGGGCCTGGCCCGCCATCCGCGCTGGGAAACACACCCTCATCGCCGCGCCCACCGGCTCCGGCAAGACCCTCGCGGCCTTCCTCTCCGCCATCGACGACCTGGTGCGGGTGGGACTCGCTGAGGGCCTCGGCAACGAATGCCACGTGCTCTATATCTCGCCGCTGAAGGCGCTGTCCAACGACATCCAGAAGAACCTGCAGGCGCCGCTGGAAGGGATCCGCAACGAACTCTTCGCCCAGGGGCTCCCGGACGTGGAAATCCGCGCCTGGGTGCGCACCGGCGACACGCCCCAGTCGGAGCGTGACCGCATGCGCCGCGAGCCTCCGCACATCGTGGTGACCACGCCCGAATCCCTCTACATCCTGCTCACTTCCGATTCCGGGCGCAAGCTCCTCTCCACGGTGCGCACGGTGATCGTGGACGAGATCCACGCCCTCGCCGCCAACAAGCGCGGCGCCCATCTCGCGCTCTCGCTGGAACGGCTCGCGGCGCTCACGCCGAAGCCGCCGGTGCGCATCGGCCTGTCGGCGACCCAGAAACCGATAGAAGAAGTGGCCCATTTTCTAACCGGCGCAGGTGAAGATTGCACCATCGTCGACACCGGTCATGTGCGCGAACGCAAGCTCCACCTGGAGATGCCGCGCTCGCCCTTGACGCCGGTGATGGCCAACGAGGTCTGGGCGGAACTCTACGACCGCCTCGCGGAATTGACTCGCAGCCACCGCACCACGCTCATCTTCGCCAACAACCGCCGCCAGGCGGAGCGGGTGGCGCGGCACTTGGCCGAGCGCATCGGCGAGGATCTCGTGACGTCCCATCACGGTTCCCTGGCGCGGGCCCACCGCCTGGACGCGGAGCAGCGTCTGAAGCGCGGCGAGCTGAAGGCGCTGGTGGCCACCGCGTCGCTGGAACTCGGCATCGACATCGGCGACGTGGACTTGGTCTGCCAGCTGGGTTCGCCGCGGAGCATCAGCACCTTCCTGCAGCGGGTGGGCCGCTCCGGCCACGGCGTCGGGGCACTCCCGGAAGGGCGGCTGTTCCCGCTGTCCCGGGACGATCTCGTGGATTGCACGGCGCTATTGGATTCAGTGCGGCGCGGGGAGTTGGACACCCTCAAGGTTCTCGATGCGCCCCTGGACGTGCTGGCGCAACAGATCGTGGGCGACGTGGCCTGCCGGGAATGGGATGAGGCGGCGCTCTACGAGACCTTCCGCCGGGCCTGGCCCTACCGCGACCTCACGCGCAAGGATTATTCCGAGGTGGTGCAGATGCTGGCGGACGGCTTCTCCACCCGCCGCGGCCGGCGCAGCGCGCATCTGCACCGGGACCTGGTGAACGGCAAGCTCCGGGGCCGGCGCGGCGCGAAGCTCATCGCCGTCACCAACGGCGGCGCCATCCCCGACCAGTTCGACTACGACGTGATCCTGTCGCCCTCGGGTCTGCGCATCGGCACCTTGAACGAGGATTTCTCCTTCGAGAGCATCCCGGGCGACGTGTTCCAGCTCGGCAACACGAGTTATCGGATCCTCAAGGTTGAGCAGGGCAGGGTGTTGGTGGAGGACGCCAAGGGCTTGCCCCCCAACATCCCCTTCTGGTTCGGCGAGGTGCCGGCCCGCACTCTGGAGATGTCCCGGTCCGTGTCGCGCCTGCGGGCGGAAGCCGACCGGCGGCTTTCGGCGGGTGAGGACCTCCAGCCCTGGCTCACGGGGGAGATGGGCATCGACGCCGTGGCGGCGCGGCAGCTCGCGGAATATCTCGCGGCGGCGAAGGCGGCGCTCGGCACGCTGCCGACCCAGGACACGGTGGTGTTCGAGCGCTTCTTCGACGAGGCGGGGGACCAGCACTTCGTGATCCATTCGCCCTTCGGCGCGCGCATCAACCGCGCGTGGGGGCTGGCGCTGCGCAAACGCTTCTGCCGCAAGTTCAACTTCGAGCTGCAGGCGGCGGCGCTCGAAGACACCATCGCGCTCTCCCTGGGCGCCACCCACAGTTTCCCGCTAGAAGAACCGGCCAAGTATCTGAGTCCCGCCACAGCCTT
>DATGHI010000252.1:0-2209 GCA_035308065.1 Gammaproteobacteria bacterium
GGCAGGTAGCGCGGCAGGCACGCGATCTCGACTTCGATCATGTTGTGCGAGACCACACCACCCTGCTGCTTGACGCCCACGGCTTCCTTCTCGTTCTTGAAGTGCAGCGGCACGTGCACGCGGATCTCGATGTTGTCCTTCACGCGCAGGAAGTCGAGGTGCATCACGACCGGCTTGGCGGGATGCCGTTGCAGGTCCTTGATGATCGCCTGGTGCTCATCGCTCCCCACCTTGATCTTGAGGATGTGCGAATAGAACGCCTCATGGGAGAGGCCGTTCTGGACCTCGTTGTGGTCGAAGCTGAGTTGCACCGGGGGTTCCCCGGCGCCGTACAGGATACCCGGCACCTTGCCCAGGCGACGCAGGCGGCGGCTCGCACCTTTCCCCTTGTCGCTCCTGAGCTCGGCGCTCAAATTGAAGCTGATAGCCATTTCATTTACTCCATCACGGTTGCAAAACCGGTCCCGCGACCTGGACCGGACTCAAAACCCCGGACGGCATCCGTACAGGGCTAAAACTAATCCACATACAATGAGGAGACCGACTCCTCATCGCTCACCCGGCGCATGGTCTCCGCCAGGAGCTCGGCGATGCTCAACTGGCGGATGCGCTTGCAGCTCTCTGCGCTGCCGCGCAACGGGATGGTGTCTGTCACCACCAGCTCGTCCAGCACCGAATTCTCGATGTTGGACACCGCCTTGCCCGACAGCACCGGATGGGTGATGTAGGCCAACACCTTTGCCGCGCCCTGTTCCTTCAGCGCCCTGGCGGCGATGCACAGGGTCCCCGCCGTATCCACCAGGTCGTCGACGATGATGCAGGTCTTGCCCGCCACCTCGCCGATGATATTCATGACTTGCGCCTCGTTGGGACGCGGACGGCGTTTGTCGATGATCGCCAGATCCGCATCGTCGAGACGCTTCGCCAGCGCCCGGGCACGCACCACGCCGCCCACGTCCGGCGACACCACTATCAGATCGCCAAACTTCTGTTTCCACACGTCGCCCAATAGCACCGGCGACGCATATACGTTATCCACCGGGATATCGAAGAATCCCTGTATCTGGTCGGCATGCAGGTCCACCGTCAGCACCCGGTTCACGCCTGCAGACACCATCAGGTTGGCCACGAGCTTCGCCGTGATCGGCACCCGTGCCGCCCGTTGCCGCCGGTCCTGCCGCGCATAGCCGAAGTACGGCACCACCGCGGTGATGCGCCCGGCACTCGCGCGCCGCAGGGCGTCTGCCATCACCAACAACTCCATGAGGTTGTCGTTGGTGGGCGGACAGCTTGACTGCACGATGAAGACGTCGCGTCCGCGCACGTTCTCCATCAGTTCCACCGCCACTTCACCGTCGCTGAAGCGGCTGACCTGCGCCTTGCCCAGAGGCAACTGCAGGCGGGTGGTGATCTTGTGCGCCAGCTGCGGGTTTGCATTCCCCGCGAACACCATCATCTTGCCTGCTGCCACGGTGCGCCTCGCTTGTCGTGGTCGACCCAGTAGTCGACCCGACCCTAACAACTGCCGCCGTCATCTCAAATCAAATCTCGGCTGGGGCGCCAGGATTCGAACCTGGGATGGCGGGATCAAAACCCGCTGCCTTACCGCTTGGCTACGCCCCAAATCTCAAATCTCTCGGGCGCCAAGTATTCACCGGCTCCGCTCCGACTCGAGCCGCGCTAGCAGCGGCGAGCGGTTACATCCTTGAGCGACGAAACCCTGCCAGCCCCGGGGCAGCGCCTGCTTGAGGCGCCGTGCGGCCGACTCTTCCTCGAACGCCGCGTAGACGCAGGCGCCGGAACCGGTGAGGCGCGCCCTGGCGTGCTCCCCAAGCCAATCCAGCGCTTGGGCAACCTCCGGATGGCGTTTACGCACCACCGGTTCCAGGTCATTGCGGTATTCGCCCGCGCGAAAGCGCGCTATTGTGATTGGAGCGGAATTTCGTGTCAATTCAGGGGCCTGGAATATCTCCCGGGTGGCAACTCGGCAGGCGGGAATGACCACCAGATACCAGGGTTCAGGCAGCTCCAAGGGGGTTAGTTTCTCTCCAACCCCCTCCCCCCAAGCCGCCTTTCCCCCCACGAAAACCGGCACATCCGCCCCCAACTCGCTTCCCAATACCATGAGCGCGGACAGCTCTAGGCCGGTACCCCAGAGCTGGTTCAGGGCCATGAGGGTGGTGGCAGCGTCAGAACTCCCACCAGATCG
>DATGHI010000253.1:0-6247 GCA_035308065.1 Gammaproteobacteria bacterium
TGCAGCCCGGCGAGACCCCGGAGGAGGCGCTGTTCCGTGAATTGGGCGAGGAGGTGGGGCTCGTGCCCGGCCAGGTGGAGGTGCTGGGCGGTACCCGCGACTGGTTGCGCTATCGTCTGCCGACCCGCTACCAACGCCACGACAGCCTGCCTCTATGCATCGGTCAGAAGCAGCGCTGGTTCTTGCTGCGCTTCAAGGACGAGGACCAGGCGGTGCGGCTCGACGGCAGCGAGGCTCCGGAGTTCGATGACTGGCGCTGGGTGGATTACTGGAAACCTCTCTCAGAGGTGATCTTCTTCAAGCGCGGCGTCTACCGCGAAGCCCTGACCGAGCTCGCGCCGCTCCTGTTCTCCGAGGGTGCGCCGCTGTCGCCGCCCATCAAGAGGAGTTCGCGAAGGAGGCGGCGGGGGTGAGCGGCGAAGCCGCGAACGCCCCTACAGGGGCCGAAGCGCAGCTTCGGGCGGGCGTACAAGGACGTATGTCCTGGGCCGCGAGCGGAGCCGGACGCGTAGCGCTGCGGTAGGGGCTGGGCTTTCTGCGGAGCAGGAGCGGAGCAGAAAGTGATTCATCCGGCGGCGAGCTTCTCCAGCGCCGCGCCCGTCAGGCGGTTGATGCGCCAGTCGTCGAGCATCTGCGCGCCCAGTCGCTGGTAGATGCGGATCGCCGGTTCGTTCCAGCTGAGGACCGCCCATTCGAAGCGACCGCAGCCCCGCTCGAGCGTCAGCCGCGCCAGGTGCGAGAGCAGCCGGCGTCCTATGCCCTTGCCGCGCAGTTCCGGTTTCACGTACAGGTCCTCGAGGTAGAGGCCGGGCTTCCCTAAGAAGGTGGAGAAGTTGTGGAAGAAGAGCGCGAAGCCCGCCGGCCGGCTGTCCTGCTCGGCGATCACACATTCCGCCGCCGGCTTGGGGCCGAACAGTGAGTTCCGAAGGTCCGCCTCGCTGGCGGTCACCTGGGGAAGCATCTTCTCGTACTCCGCGAGTTCGCGGATGAGGCCAAGGATGAGCGGTACGTCGGCGGGCGTGGCGCTGCGGATACGGACGGGATCGGTCATGGACGCCTCCTCAAGAGGGTTCCATTATGGACCGATGCTTGGGATTAGGGCCTAGGCCAGATTGCGAGTCAGGAGCCTGCCAGAAGGCTCAATTGAATTCATATTCCAGGCGGAACACCAGGGTGCGGTTGGGCGCACCCTGGTTGGTGCCGAACAGCAAGGCCAGGTGATATTCAAACTCGTTGCCGCGATCCGAGGAGATTTCGGCGTCCAGCGCCGGGCCGATCTGGCGGGCGTCGTCGTTCGGACGGTAATAGGCCTCGAAACCCGGGGTGAGCTCATTGCTGATGCTGTAGCCGAGGGAGTAGGTGGACCGGAACTCGTACTTGCGTTCCGCGCCCCCGCCGAGCTGCTTCTCCCAGATGAAGTTCAAGCGCTGGATGAAGTGGCCGCTGTGTTTCTCGAACAGGGGGCCGAATTCCACCTTGCTGGGCTCGCCGGGCTGTTTGTTGTAGGAGTAGGAGGCGATGAAGCCCAGGTCCGCCCAGTAGCGGCCCTGGTCCGTGAGCTGGAAGATGTTCTCGAACTCGTAACCTTGCAGGAAGTTGGGGCCGCCGGGCTCACGCTCGTAGGTGGCCACGTAGACTTCGGGATGCCACCAGGCCGTGAAGGCGTGGGCCACGGAAATGAGGTACGAGCGCTCGTTGTCCAGGGACGGGTCCCCGTCGAACTGCTGGTGACCGCGCAGTTCGAACTCGGTCTGGCCATCGGTCACGTAGGGTGAGTAGACGACGAAGTCGTCGTCGGCACGGGCGGCGGCGGTCCAGGCGGTCGTCGAGAACAACAGGGCCAGGACCGCGAGACGATGGGGGTGGAGAACGCGCAAGATCCTGTCCTTCAATGGGTGTGTTTGTGGGCGTGGTGGCGGTGCGCCACCCATTTCATGAGGGTGAAAACGGTCATCAAGGTCACGGCGTAGAACAGGAGCTGGATGCCCATGGGTCGAGCGGTGTAGCCCACCAGCACGTGCAGCATCTGGCCGGTGAGGCTGCCCTGATCGAGGAGACGGGAGCTGTCCCAAAGGCTGTTGCCCAGTGCGGGCAATACACCTGCCTGGTTGAGGAAGCCGGCGGCCTGGGCCGCGAGGCCCGCGGCGATGAGCAGCACCAACCAGCCGGTGACGTTGAAGAAATACCGCAACGGGATCTTGAGGAGCCCGCGGTACAGAAGCACACCCACCAGGGCGCCGGCCGCAAGGCCGAGGAGCCCGCCGGCCAGCATCCCTGCCGCACCTGAACCCCCGGCGGCGATGGCCCACAGGAACAACACCACTTCCGAGCCCTCGCGCATCACCGCTACGAGCGTGATGATCATGAGTGCAGTGAGGGGGCGGCGGCCGACCTTCACCGCCTCGCCCACACGCTGCACTTCCGCCGCCAGGGTGCGGCCGTGGGAGCTCATCCAGATGTTGTGCCAGGCGAGCATGCCGACGGCGGCCAGCAGGATGCCCGCGTCGAACAGCGCCTGGCCGTTGCCGGAGAAGGCCCCGCTGATCACGTCGGCGAACAGCGCCACCAGTCCCGCACCGGCGGCGCCCAAGAGCATGCCGGCGCCGACCCAGCGACCGCGGCCGTCGATGCCGCGGCTTGCGCCGAGCACGATGGCGATGATGAGCGCGGCCTCGATGACTTCGCGGAATACGATGATGGCGGTGGCGAGCATGTCAGCGGCTCGTGCTGGGGGCGGCCACCACCACCCAGCCCTCGGATTCGCGGTGGAAGTCGTTGAAGAAGCGGTATCGGCCCGGGTCCAGCGGGCCGATGAACAGCTTCACCTGGCCGTGGGCGGGCACCACGATCTCGCGCGACAGGTCGTAGCTTTCAAACTCCGCCGGAAGGTCGTCCTGGTTGACGATGAGGAGTTGCACTTTTTCGCCGGCGGGTACGCCGATCTCCTGCGGGGCGAAGCCTTGGGCCCGGATGACGAGCTGCAGTGGTTCCCCGGCAAGCGCGGTGCCGGCGAGACCTAGCAAGGCGGCGACGAGCAGCAGGGCGGGGCGGTTCATGGGTGGTTGCCGGCAGGTCCAAATGAGATTAATTCTTATTTGTAGTCTATAAGAACGAAACGCTAATGACAATGATTCTCATTAATATTTGTCACAAAATCCGTTCTCACCGCTATGATCAAACAAATCAAATGCTTAGCGCCGTATCTCACCAAAGACGAAATAAGGTTAGACACGGCTTAGGTCTCGAAGCTGTCTGCGCGCCTTGATTCAGAAGGGTTTCAATTCCACCAGGAACAGCACGCCCAGCAGGATGAGTGCCGGCACTTCGTTGAAGACGCGATAAAACCGCGGACTCCTGCGGTTCGTCCCAGCGCGGAAGTCGCGCATCAGCTTGAAGCAGCCCATGTGGTAGAGGAGCAGGAGCGCCACCAGGCCGAGCTTCACGTGCAACCACAGTGGTGCGGGCCACCACCACCCGAGCATGAGCCACAGGCCGAAGCTCACGGTGCCGATGGCGCCCACGCTCATCATGGTGAACAGGCGCCGTTCCATCATGAGGAAACGCTCGTGCCCGGCCGCGTCCGTGATGGAGGCGTGGTAGACGAATAGGCGCGGCAGGTAAAACAGGCCCGCGAACCAGGAGATCACGAAGAAGACGTGTAGGGCCTTGACCCAGAGCATGCCGCGCCCTTTAGCCGCAAAACCGGGGTGCCCCGGAGGGCCCATGCTAACACCGCAGGTATCGCGCAACGGACCATCCCTGGCGCCATGTCCAGCCCGGTCCGCTCTTTTAGAGCGGGTGTTTGCAGCTTCGCTGCTCGCCCAGCTCCGCTTGCGGTCCAGGGCGTACCTCGCCTTCCGCCTCCTGCTTCAAGCTCGGTCCAGGGCCATCATCCCCGATGGCCCGCTCATCGCTTCGCCCCGTACGCTCGTTCGAAGCTGTGCTTCTCGCCCCTGTACGGGCGTTCGGGTAGAGGCGAATTGTGTTTGCCTGGAAAGCCCGCCCTTACCCGCGTAACATGGACGCCCCGCTCGAGCCCCATGCCCAGTCCCCTGCCATGCCCCGACTCGTCGTCAAGCATCACCGTCCCTTCCACACCGGGCTCGCCATCGCCGGCGGCACAGCTGCAATCCTGTTCGCCCTCTGGGGCGCATTCGCATACGGCGAATACCGCGCAGGTTTCGACCGGCAGGCGGCAGGCGCACTGCAGGATGCGCTCGACGAAGCCCAGGAACGGGACGCGGCCCTGAACGAGCAGATCACGGTGCTCCAGCGCCAGCGGCAGGTGGACCAGAGCGCAGGCCAGCAGGTGCAGGCCTCTCTGGACGAACTGCAGCGCAGGCTCGCCGACGTGCAGGAGGAGGTGGCCTTCTACAAGGGCATCGTCTCCCCGGGCGCAGGTGAGGAGGGCCTGCGGGTGCAGAGCCTCAAGTTCACCAACGGCGGCGCGCCGCGGCTGTATCATTACCGCCTGGTGCTGATCCAGGTGCGTACCCGCGAGCTCAAGGTCTCGGGCAACGTGAGCATGAAGATCTACGGAGTGCAGGACGGCAAGGCCGTGACCCTGGATGCCCGCGACGTGGCGCCGAACGGCAGGGCGCCCTCCGGTTTCGGCTTCCAGTATTTCCAGAGCCTGGAAGGCGATGCCTTCCTGCCGCCGGGCTTCACCCCGGGACGGGTGGAAGTGACGGTGCAAGAGAGCGGACACGAGCCGGTGTTGCAGAATTTCGACTGGAGCACGCTCGGTGCGTGACGCACCTCGCTCCGAATAGACCCTGAAAATCCGTCCTAGGATTTTCAGGCTCGGCGGGTCCGACACGGGTTCGGACCCGCCTCCGTCGAATCAAGCGCCTCCGCGCCTGATTCGCGTGCGATGCCTCCCTGCATCGCAGCGATATCTTTGAGAGAGGATTGAACATGTTCAGCAGTGAGAACAAGCAAGGCAAAGTGCGGATCGACACCCTGGTAGGACGCAACAGCAGCCTCGACGGCGACCTGCGCTACAAGGGCGGCCTGCACGTGGACGGTGAGATCCACGGCAACGTGCACGCGGAGGAGGGCTCGGAATCCATGTTGAGTCTGAGCCAGAACGGCGTCATCCGCGGCGAGATCAGGGTGCCCCATATCGTCATCAACGGCACGGTGGAAGGCGACGTCTATGCGGAGAAGCGCCTGGAACTAGGGCCCGAAGCGCGCGTCACCGGGGACGTGTATTACAACCTGGTGGAGATCGCCGTGGGCGCCGCGGTGAACGGCAAGCTGGTGCACAAGCCCACCGGACCGGTGCTGGCCTTGAGCCACCAGAAGGGTGGCAAGGCCGCGGAAGGCGCGGCGGAGGCCGCCAAGCGCGGCTGAGTTATAATTCCCCCATGGACGCACAGACCGACAGCCTGATCTTCACCGACGCCGCGGCGCGCAAGGTGCGCCAGCTCATCCAGGAGGAGGGCAACGACGCCCTCAAGCTGCGTGTGTTCGTCACCGGCGGCGGTTGCTCCGGGTTCCAGTACGGCTTTAGCTTTGACGAGAAGGTGGAGGAGGGCGACACTCGGGTCGAGAACGCCGGCGTGACTTTACTGGTGGACCCCATGAGTTTCCAGTACCTCGCCGGGGCGGAGATCGACTACAGCGAAGGCTTGGAAGGCGCGCAGTTCGTGATCCGTAATCCCAACGCGACCACCACATGCGGTTGTGGATCTTCGTTTACCGTCTAAGAACACAACACATCCCGAATTCGATAAAGGCGCGCAAAGCGCCTTTTTGATTTTCAGACCGGATAGATGGCGCCGAGGATGGTGGAGCGCGCCGAGCCCGTGACGGAGGGCAGGTTTCCGGGGCGCCCTGCCAAGGTCTCCCGGGCGAGCCACGCGAAACCCGCCGCCTCTACCCAGTCCGGATGGATGCCCAGCACCGCGGTGCTTTCCAGTCTTGTCCCAGGTAACTGCGCCGCCAGGCATGCCATGAGATGGGTGTTGTGAGCGCCGCCGCCGCATATGTAGACATGTCGGGCGCCCGGGGCGTATTCGTGGATGGCCTCGCCCACGGTCAGGGCCGTGAGTTGTGCCAGGGTGGCGAGCAGGTCCTCGGCCTTGAGCTTGCGGCCGCCCAGCGCCGCCGCGAGCCACTCACGGTTGAAGTGCTCCAGCCCCGTGCTCTTGGGCGGCGATTGCGCGAAATACGGGTCCTGCATCAGCGCCGCCAACAGCACATCATCCACCCTCCCGCGGGCGGCAGTGCGGCCGTCCTCGTC
>DATGHI010000254.1:0-4534 GCA_035308065.1 Gammaproteobacteria bacterium
GGCTTCCACCGCGTCCGCGTCCTGGATGTTGCCGAGCGCGCTGGTGAACACCAACGTGGGCGTCGCGACTCTGAGTTCCTGGTCGATCTGGTAGAGGTTGTACTCGCTGTTGTCAAGGATGACGAGCAGCGCCGGGTCGAGGCGGCTGATCTGGCGGCAGAGTTCGGCGCCGATGGAACCACCGCCGCCCGTTACCAGCACGCGCTTGCCGCGCAGGAAACCTGAGATGGCATCGCTGTCCAGCACCACTGGATCGCGGCCCAAGAGATCCTCCACGGTAACCGGGCGCAGGCGTGAGACTTCGACGCGGCCGTCGGCAAGCTCCGACAGCGCGGGCAGCGTGCGGCACGACACCTTCACCTCGTTGCAGACTTGCACCACCTTATCCATGGTCTCGCGCGATGCGGAGGGCATGGCGATGAGCACGATGTTCACGTCGTAGGCACGTACCAGCCTAGCGATATCGGTGAGCCGGCCGCGCACGCGCACGCCCTGCACCTCGTGGCCCTGTTTCTCGGGGGCGTCATCCACCAGCGCGACCGGAAGGAACGGACCGTGGCGGCGCAGGTCGCGTATCAAGAGCTCGCCGGCGCGCCCGGCGCCCACGATCAGCGCGCGCGCCGCCGGCTCGCCCAGGTTCATCCAGCGGTCCTTGAACGCGCGGTACAGGAGGCGGCTGCTGCCGAGGCCGAGCGTAAGGAGGATGGGATAGAGCACCAGCACCGAGCGCGGCACACCCTCGAGTCGCTGGAACATGAAAGCGCCGAGCAGCGTCGCCAGCGCGCCCAGCACCACCGCCTTGAGCAAGCGCATCAGGTCCGGGATGGAGGCGTAGCGCCAGATACCGCGGTAGCAGCCGAACACCCAAAAGGTGAGTGCGTGGAACGGCACCGCGAGGCTCATCACCAGCAGCATGCCGCTGAAGTACACCCGCGGGATGGGCGTCAGGTTGAAGCGCATCCAATACGCGAGCAGCACCGCCAGCGGGATCCACAGCAGGTCATGCAGGAACACCGTCCAGCGGCTTCTGAGCAACAGCCATCCGTCAGCTTTAACGTCCATTTCCGAACCCGTCCTTCAGCGCGACAGCCGCCTGCGCTCCAATGCGTTGATGTACGCCATGAGCGCGAGGTAGTTGACCGCGACTAGCCCCAACAAGCCCCCCTGAACCTCGACCGAAGTAAAACAATAACAGGCCAGGGCAAACAGGCTGCATTTTAACATAAGAGCATAGGACCACAGAACCGTGCGCCGGTGCCCCCAGCCCAGCTGCACCAGGCGCTGGTAGAAATGCTCCCGGTGCGCCTGCCAGGGCGTCTGCCCGTGGGTCGTGCGCCGGAGCACCGTCCAGGTGGCGTCCACGATGAAGGGCGAGAACACCAGCACGCCAATCCATAGCGGGAAAAGCCCCGTCCGCTCCGCCCATAGCAGGAACAGGGCCACCATGAAGCCCAAGCTGCCGGAACCCGCGTCGCCCATGAAGAGCCGCGCCGGCGGGAAGTTGAAAGGCAGGAAACCCGCGGTGGCGAGCGACGCGATGAGCGCCGCCGCGGCGTAGGCCGGCGAACCCGCGAGCCAGCCGAGCAAGGCAAGCGCGCCGAAGCCGATCACCCCCATCCCGCCGGCGAAGCCGTCCATCCCGTCCATGAAGTTGTACAGGTTCACCATCCACACGGTGAACAGGAGGCAGAACGCCTGGATCGCCCAGGCCGGGCCCGCCGCCTGGATGCCGGGGAACAGGTGCAGCACCGCCGGGGCGTAGGCGCCGGGATAGATGAGCAGCACCGCCGCTGCGAAGTGCACCGGCAGACGTACCGCTGCCGGCAAACGGCGCAGGTCATCCGCGAAGGAGACCCCGGCCACCAGCAGCAGGGCGAATGCCGCCCAGCGCGCACCGGGCAGGTGGGCATACAGGCCCGCGACGTAGGCGCCGACCAAGAGGCCTGCCAGGATGCCAAGGCTGCCGGTGCGTGGCACCGCATGGGTGTGGAGCGAGCGTTCATTGGGTTTATCCAAGAGCGCCCAGCGGCCGCGATAGCGGCTGAGTGCGCCTGACACGAGTGCGCTCACCACGAGGCTGCAGATGCAAGCCTGGAGCAACAGGTTCACGGCGGAAACTCCGGATTGAAGGCGCGCGGCCGGAAGCCGAGGTCCCGCGCCGCCTCGCCGTAGTCGAACACCAGATCCCGGTTCATGCGATCCGCCACGTCCAGGCTCAGGCTCCGCAAGCGCGGGTGCAGTCGCGCCATGCCGAGCGCCGCGCGATAGATGCCGAGTGGTACCGGCAGGATGCGCGGCTTCCGACCCAGGGCACGGAAGATGCGCTCCAGCATGGCGCGATAGCTCAGGGTCTCTCCCCCCGCCAGATTGTAGGCCTGACCCGCGATGCGAGATTCCAGGGCTGCGCGGCAGGCGTCCGCCAGGTCGGCGGCGTGCAGCGGCTGGCGCAGGCCGCTGGCCGGCGCCGCCACCGGGAAGAAGGAGGCGTGCCGTATGAACCGCGCGATGCGCGTGACGTTCTTGTCGCGCCGCCCGTCGTAGACCAGAGTGGGCCGGAGCAGTGTGCCGCGGATGCCGCGCTTCCGGCAAAAATCCGTGAGCACCCGCTCGGCTTCTTGCTGGTGCTCCACGAGCCTCCGATCCATTTCGGAGCGGGCGTCCGCCTTGGTGAACACGCTGGTGGTGCCCACCGCCACAATCTCAGACACACCTTCCGGCAGGCCCGGCAGCACGCGCGTTAGCAGCGGCAACGGCGCAAGGTGGATAAGCGCGTCGGCACCGGCCACGAGGCCCTTTAACGGTGCATGCGAGACGTCCGCCTGCCGCCATTCCACGCCCCGGACCGCGCGGGCGCTACGGCTGAAGACAATGACCTGATGTCCGTCGGCGACCAGGCGCGGCAAGAGGTAATCCCCCACCACGCTGCTGCCCCCCGTGACCAGGATGCGCGTCATGTTCCGGAGTTGAGCCGCGAGAGCATCGCGCCCGGCGCCAACATCAGGAAGCGGGTGGCGATCCCGAGCGCCACCAGAACCGTGAGCCAAGCAGGACTCGAGCTGCGCTGGAACTTCCCGTAGTAGCGCCACATACCGCGGTGTTTGTGCCATAACACGAACAGCGGACGGCCGCGGCTGGAGACCCCCTGCACGTGGGTCACGCTCACGTCCGGCACGAACAGCACGCTCTTACCGGCGCGTTTCAGGCGCATGCAGAGGTCCAGGTCCTCGCAGTGCAGGAAATAACCCTCGTCCCAGCCGCCGAGCTCCTTGAAGACCTGGTGGCGTACGATCATGCAGGCACCGGAAATGGCTTCCACCGGTTCGGGACCAGGAGGCAAGGCCGTGCCCGTAAGGTCGAAGCCCGCCACCCTGCCGGCGGCGTCCGGCTGGTCCAGTTTCAGCACACGCATGAGGGCACTGCGCGGATCCGGCAGGTGGCGGCGGCAGCCGCGCTGTTCGCTGCCGTCGACATTGAGCACCAGGGGCCCCAACATGGCCGCGTCGTGGCGCACATCGAGGAGTGCCGTGAGGCGCTTCAGCGCGCCGGCAGGCAGGCGGCAATCAGGATTGATGAACAACAGGTACTCGCTCTCCGCTACGGCGGCGCCCTGGTTGCAAGCAGCGCCAAAACCGAGGTTCTCGCGGTTGCAGATGAGGGTGACGCGCGGGTCCGAGAGCGTGGGGAAGTCCAGGCTCGCGTCCCGGGATGCGTTGTCCACCACCACGACCCGGGCGATGCCCGGCTCGGCCAGCAGCGATTCCACGAGACCCCTGAGCAGCGAGCCCGCGTTGTAATTGACGGTAATAGCTGAAACCGCGGCCCCCGGCACGCTTCAACTCTCGACGAAGTTGTGCATGAAGTAGTCCATGACGTGGTTGGTCATGGCGCCTTTCAGATGCCGGAGGTCGTCCTCCCACGCTAATTCGCGATCCGAGTTCATGACGACCTCGTAGCTGGGGAAATACTGCACGTTGTCGTGGGCCACGGCGAAGTCCTGAGCTACGGCGCGCAGGGTGGATTTGGAATAGGTGTTGGCCACCACGATGTCCTGACCCGTGAACGTGGCGTTGAGCGGCACCGGCGATGTGGTGACGACTATCCGCAAGTCTGGATGGCCATAGGCCGTGAGCAGCCCATGGAGTTTCTCCAGGTTGTCCAAGTTTTGTAGATAATTGCTCACGGCGAATTCATAGCGCCCGGGAAAGCGTTCGCGCACCTCAATAGTGGGCGTGGTGTTGAGGTAAACATCTGCTTCCTTGTCATACCATACTTCCACGAGGCCAAGTGTCAGAAACACCACCTGGCAGTCCCGGATCCGGGCGTTCACCGCCTGGATGACGCGGCGTCGCTCTAAGGTGCCGGCGCGGTCGACCACCTTGAGCGTCGGATTGATATGCAGGTCGATACAGCGCTCGGCATCCAGGTCCACCAGGCTTTTCTCGGGGAACTTGGCCACCGGGTCCAAGGCCCAGCTGAGTTCGTTGAACATGGAATAGGTGGTGTACTTGTTGGTGAAGCCTAAGGCCGTCACCTT
>DATGHI010000255.1:0-4297 GCA_035308065.1 Gammaproteobacteria bacterium
CCGCTATCGATAACCTCTCCCAGTGGTTGCAGGGGATGGCGCTGCCGTGAACGCCGGACACGCTCGCGGCATCGGCATGACTTCGGCGCGCACCCGCGACCGCCTGGTGGCGCGTCTCAAGGAGCAGGGCGTCAAGGACGCCCAGGTGCTCAACCTCATCCGGTCCACGCCCAGGCACCTATTCGTGGACGAGGCGCTGGCGACCCGCGCCTACGAGGACACGGCCCTGCCCATCGGCCTCGGCCAGACCATCTCCCAGCCTTATGTGGTGGCGTGCATGACCGAGGCGCTGCTGGCGGCGGGACCGCTGGAGAAGGTGCTGGAGGTGGGAACGGGCTGCGGCTACCAGACCGCCATCCTCGCTGCCCTGGTGAAGCGCGTATACACCGTCGAGCGCATCGCCGCGCTCTCGCAACGGGCGCGGGCGACTCTAAGCCAGCTCAACGTCCGCAACGTATTCTTCCGCCACTCCGACGGAGGCTGGGGCTGGCCGCAGCATGCGCCCTACGACGGCATCATCGTCACCGCTGCCCCGGACGAAGTGCCGAAGCCGTTGCTGGAGCAGTTGGCGGTGGGCGGGCGCATGGTCATCCCCGTGGGCCCGGGCGGCAGCCAGGACCTGTTGCTCATCACGCGTCGTGACGCCGAGCGCTACGACCAGGAAGTGCTGGGTAAGGTGATCTTCGTACCCTTGCTGGGAGGACTCGAGTGAAACGCGGTCTGGCTCTGATCGTGCTGTTGCTGGCGGGCTGCGCCGGCGCGCTTCAGTGGAATTCACCCCAGGAGGGGACACCGCTGGAACCCCCACCCGCCACCTACACGGTGAAGGCCGGAGACACGCTGTACTCCGTCTCCTGGCGCTATGGCCTCGATTACCACGATGTGGCGGCCTGGAACCGGCTGGGCCCCGACTACCGCATCCACCCCGGTAAACGGCTGGTGCTCTCGGCGCCCACGTCGGCACGTCATAACCCGGCTGTCACACCGACGACACGTGCGACAGCACCGGCGGCTGCGATTCCGTCTGGACCGGTGCAATGGGCCTGGCCCGTGGACGGCCAGGTGGTGCGCGAGTTCCATGCAGGCAGCCGTCTCGCCAAGGGTATCGACATCACTGCGTCGCGTGGCACCGAGATCCGCGCCGCCAGCAACGGCAAGGTGGTGTATGCTGGAAGCGGCATCGTCGGTTACGGCAAGCTCATCATCGTCAAAGACAGCGAGACCTTCCTGTCCGCTTATGCCGACAACGACGCGATTTTGGTGAAGGAGGGTGACAGCGTGCGCGTCGGGGACCGCATCGCCGTCATGGGAGTGGGCCGCGACAACCGCCCGGTGCTGCACTTCGAGATACGTTACGACGGCAATCCGGTTGATCCCCTGGGCTACCTGCCGAAGCGCTAGACTTGCGGTGGACACCGCGACGTTGGCAAGATTGAGGGTATGCGTCCGCCCATGAAATACAGCCGTTTCCCTGGGGAGATTGCGTGAACCGCGAGGGCCGGGATCCGCAGGAAGAAGTCCTGCTGGAAGCCGAGGCGGAGGCCGAGGAGTTGCCGCCGGCCGAGGAACTGCTGGCCGAAGACGGGGAGATCGAGACGGCGCTTCCCGACGCCGCGGTCGAGGACGAGGAAGGGGAGCGCAGGTCGGCGAGTACCGCCGGCGAGCCGGAAGCCGCCCAGGTTTTCGGCGAGGCGCAGCTCGATGCCACCCGCATCTACCTCTCCGAGATTGGCTATTCACCGCTGCTCAGTGCCGAGGAAGAAGTCTATTTCGGCCGCCTTGCCCTGCGCGGCGACGAGTCCGCCCGCCGGCGCATGATCGAGAGCAACCTGCGCCTGGTCGTGAAGATCGCGCGCAAGTACATCAACCGCGGGCTGCCGCTGCTGGATCTCATCGAGGAAGGTAACCTCGGGCTCATCCATGCCGTGGAGAAGTTCGACCCGGAGCGGGGTTTCCGCTTCTCTACCTACGCCACCTGGTGGATCCGCCAGACCATCGAGCGGGCCATCATGAACCAGACCCGCACCATCCGACTGCCAATACACGTCATCAAGGAACTGAACCTCTATCTGCGTGCGGCGCGCAAGCTCTCCAATGCCCTGGACCGGGAAGCCACTGCCGAGGAGATCGCCGTCGAGATGGACAAATCCCCGGAGGACGTGAAGCGCCTCCTGGGGCTGAACGAGCGCGTGGCCTCGGTGGATTCGCCCATCAGCCGCGACGGCGACCGGTTGCTGCTGGACGCCATCCCCGACGAGAACAACACCGACCCCTCGCGCCTGCTGCAGGACGCGGACATGCAGACCATCATCGACAAGTGGCTGTCGCGTCTCAACGACAAGCAGCGACAGGTGGTGGAGCGGCGTTTCGGCCTGAACGGTTGCGAGAAAGGCACCCTGGAGGACGTAGGCAACGCCATCGGCGTGACCCGTGAGCGGGTGCGACAGATCCAGATGGACGCCCTGAAGCGGCTGCGGCAGATACTCGAAAGCGAAGGTCTTTCCGAAGACTCTCTTTTTGAATAGCCGCGGCTAGATCATAAAAAGCGCGGCGACGACCTTCCTGTCCTCGCTCAGCAACACGTTGTAGGTCCGGCAGGCGGCGGCGGTGTCCATCACCTCCAGGCCGATGCCGCGTCGGCTCAAGGCCGCCATCAACTCCGCTCCCAGGAAACGCTGCTCCGCGCCAGTGCCGATGATGAGGATCTCGGGCTCCAGCGCCAGGGCCGCTTCCAGGTGCTCCAAGAGCAGGTCGTCGAAGCGCTGCGGCGGCCAATCCGCGACCACCCGGTCCGGCGCCAGGATGAAGCTCCGGGTGATGAGCGTCTCGCTCACGTTTATGCGCCCGGGTGCGTAGGCGCGGATCACCTTGGTGTCCCGGCCAGTGTTTTCCTTGGCGATCTTCATGGGCGACAGGTTAATGGAACCGGCATAATGCGTAAATATTATGTCGACCAGCGTCTACATTCCCAATTTCTGGCAAAGCTTCGAGGCGGCGTACCGGCCCCGCCTTCCGGCTCTGGAGCGCCTGGTGGCACGCGCCGGGCGGCAGCCCGATGTGGCCCCCCGCGCCTTCCTCGCCCCCCTGTTTGGCCTCACGCTCGATACACTCAACGACGCGCCCTTCACGCACCTCGCCGATGGCGGCAAGCCGGACGGGGGGTATTGGCTGCGGGCGGATCCGGTGCATCTCGCTCCGGACCGGGACCAGCTGGTGCTCATGCCCGAATCGTTGTTGCAAGTGACGTCGGAGGAAATGGCGGCCCTCGCTGCCGCTTTCAATGGCGTGTATGGAGCGGAAGGCTGGCATCTCGAGTTTCCCCATCCTGCTCGGGGTTATCTTCGCAGCCCCGCGCCGCTCACGGTCACGACCCGGGATCCGGAAAGCCTGGCCGGAGGCCCGGTACTGGATGCCATGCCGCAAGGCAGGCACGCGGCGGGCTTGAAGCAGCTCATGAACGAGACCCAGATGCTGTTCCACACCCACGCCGTGAACCAGGTGCGGGAGGAGGCGGGCCGGCCCGCCATCAACAGCCTGTGGTTCTGGGGCGGCGGGGTACTGCCCCCCAAGAGCGGCCGCAAGCCGGCACAGATCGTAACGGACTTGCCTTTGGTGAAGGGTCTCGCCCGTTGGTCAGGTGCGACGCTGCAATCTCCTGTACCGGGCTCGACAGATGATGTCTTGATGGCATTCGCCGGCGCCGATCTTCCTCTGCTCGATCACACCTGTTTCGCCTCGCTGTTCGCCAACCTCAAGGCCGGCAAGCTGCCGCTGCTGGAGATGTATCTCGGCGATATGGGAATCTTCCGTGTGGATGCCTCCGCTGCGCGCCGCTTCTGGCAACGGGGCCGCAGGCTGGTGCCTGGGCCTTGAACGCCCCGCGCATCGAACGCCGCGAGGCTGGCAACGAGGATGGGTTGCCCGGTAACCTCCATCCTTTGTTGCGGCGCCTGTATGCCGCGCGTGGACTCAGCACCGTTGCCGATCTCGATCTGGCGCTCTCGGGGCTCGCCGATTACCGCCAGCTGGGCGGTATGGAGACGGCAGTCGACTTGCTCGCGGACGCCCTCGCCATGCGGCGGCGCATCCTGGTGGTGGGGGACTTCGACGCCGACGGCGCCACCAGTTCTGCGCTCCTGGTAGGGGCGCTGCGCCGCTTCGGCGCCGAGCACGCAGACTATCTCGTCCCCAACCGTTTCGAATACGGTTACGGCCTGACGCCGGAGATCGTGGCGCTGGCAGCGGGGCGCCATCCTGAACTCATCATCACCGTGGACAACGGCATCTCCAGCCACGC
>DATGHI010000256.1:0-3047 GCA_035308065.1 Gammaproteobacteria bacterium
GCCACGAGGATCGCGCAGAGGGTCTCGCCAGTATTCACTGTGCCGACGCCGGTTGGCTGGACCGTGGCCGTCGCGGTCGCAGCGAGTTCACCCAGGCTTAAGCCCAGGTACTGGGTGCTGAAGCTGAATGTGAGGGCGATCGTGGTGGGGTCGATCTTGGTGCCGGCCACCGCCAGTTGCGGCAGCGTGAACAGCGCAACCTTATCCAGCGTGGGATTGCCGGTGGTGCCCATCTTGCCGCCGTGAAGCACCGGCAAGTCGACGTTGAGGATGGCGGCGTAATCGCTGCTCGCAGTGAGAGCATTTCCGTTCGTGTCTTTCACGCCGCTGGTGACGATCACCAGGTAGGTCGATGGCGTTGGTACGTGGGTTGAGGGGTTTACGGTGCTGGGAGCGAGGGGCTTCAGCGGCTTGATGACCACGGTCTGGCCGCCGTCATCGCTGGCGGGCGAGAGGCCGATGCTGTAGTCGCTGCCGACCTTGAGCAGGGTTGCTCCGCCGGCGGGGACCACCGCCTTATTGAGGGGATTGGAGGCCACCTTGAATACGACCACGTTCGCCGCGAGCGTGCTCGCGTCCACGGATTCGTTGAAATAGATGTCGATGTCGGACTGGGTGCCGAAACCGTCCAGGTGGTCCAGCGAGGCGAACGCCGCGTTCGCGCCCGTGGGGGAGCTGCCGATGGGCAGGATGCTCAGGGTGCCCGTGGTGTTGGCGCTGCCGTCTGAATGGTTGAAGTACAGGTCATTCGGGAAGGGCCCGATGTCCACCAGTGGCTGGAACTTCGCCTGGAATACACCGGGCGTCGAGGTGTTGTTGCCATGGACGCAGGCGGCGAGCGGGACGAACAGTGAGAAGAGGACGGCGGTTCGACGGATTATCATTTGGTTTTGCTCCCTAAACGGCCGAGCTAGGTTACGCTGCCCTGCGGGGGGCTGGCAAGCCGCCGAATTCCTTCCGGGAAGCCCATGAACAAGCACAACCCCGGTCGGGGTTACCGCAACGAGTTCCGCATCATCGCCGGCCAGTGGCGGCGGCGGAAACTGCATTTCCCTCCGCTGACGGGCATACGCCCCTCCCCGGACCGCGTGCGGGAGACCCTCTTCAACTGGCTCCGGGAGCGCATCGAGGGCGCCGCCTGCCTGGATCTGTTCGCCGGTAGCGGCGCCCTGGGGCTCGAAGCCCTGTCGCGGGGCGCAGCGGCCGCGGTGTTCGTGGACCGGGAGCGGGCGGCGGTGTCGGCGCTGCGCGAGCACCTCACCGCGCTGGGTGCGACAGGCGGTGAAGCGGTGCAGGCGGATGCACTCGCCTGGCTCGAGGGGCCGGCCCGGGCATTCGACGTGGTGTTCCTAGACCCGCCCTTCGATAGCGAGCTGCTCGCGCAGGCGGCCGAGAAGCTAGAACGACGCGGCTGGCTCAAGGACGCCGCCGTGATCTATCTCGAACACCCCGCGGAACGCGCACCGGCGACGCCCGCGAACTGGCGGCTGCTGCGCGAAAGCCGCGCGGGACGTGTGGGATTCAGGCTGATGCAGCGCGGCGTTTGAACAGTGGTCACAAGCCCGGTATAACTCCGTCCCGGAGGCATCCATGGCCAGCATCCTCTATCCCGGCACCTTCGATCCCATCACCAACGGCCACGCCGACATCGTGCGCCGCGCGGCGCGCATCTTCGAGCGCGTGGTGGTAGCCATCGCCGCCAACCCGGGCAAGGCGCCGGCTTTCCCGCTGGAGACGCGCGTCAAGCTCGCCAAGGAAGTGCTCAAGGACGTGCACAACCTGGAGGTCACCGGTTTCACGGAACTGACCGTGGAGTTCGCGCGCAAGCACAAGCTGCAGGCGGTGCTGCGCGGCCTGCGCGCCGTATCGGATTTCGAGTTCGAGTTCCAGATGGCGGCCATGAACCGTCACCTCGGCCCCGAGGTGGAGACCATCTTCATGACGCCTGCCGAGCAGTTCACCTTCATCTCCTCCAGCCTGGTGCGGGAGATCGCGACCCTGGGGGGCGACGTCTCGCAGTTCGTGCATCCCGTGGTCGAGGCCGAGTTGCGTAAACTCAAGCGCTGAATGGCGCCATAAGAAGATTATGTCGCTCAAGATCACAGATGCCTGCATCAACTGCGATGTGTGCGAGCCCGAATGCCCGAACCACGCGATCTCACAGGGGCCGGAGATCTACGTGATCGACCCCGGGCTTTGCACCGAATGCGTGGGCCACTTCGACAAGCCCCAGTGCCAGCAGGTCTGCCCGGTGGACTGCATCCCCCTGGACCCCGAGCATGAAGAGAACCAGGAAGAGTTAATGGCCAAGTATCTCCGCATCACAGGTAAGACATGAAACCCTCCAAGCTGCGCCTCGTTGTCCTCTCGCTGCTCGTCATCGTCCTGCCGGCGTTCGGCGCCGCGCCCAAACCGCCCCAGGCGGCGGTGGCCAGCGCCCATCCGCTGGCGACCCGGGCGGGCATGGAGATCCTCGCCAAGGGCGGCAACGCCTTCGACGCCGCCGTGGCCGTGAGCGCGGCGCTCTCGGTGGTGGAGCCCTACAGCTCCGGCATCGGCGGCGGCGGCCTCTGGCTCCTGCACCGCGCCAGCGACGGTTTCGAGACCATGGTGGACGGGCGCGAATACGCGCCGGGCGCGGCCAGGGCGGACATGTATCAGGACAAGGCCGGCAACGTGATCGAGGGAGCATCCACCGAGGGTCCCCTGTCCGCCGCCATCCCCGGCGCACCGGCAGCGCTGGTCTACATGGCGAAGAAATACGGGCGTCTGTCCCTCGCCGAGGATCTCGCGCCCGCCATCCGTCTCGCCCGCGACGGCTTCCCCCTGGACTCGCGCTTCCACGAGATGATCGCGGCGAAACTGGATCTGCTGAAGCGCTGGCCCGGGGCGGCGGCCGTCTTCCTCGATCACGGTGATGTGCCGCCGGCCGGCTGGCTTCTGAAGCAGCCGGATCTCGCCGAGACCTTCGAGCTCATCGCCAAGCAAGGCGACGCGGGCTTCTACGAAGGCAAGCGCGCGGAGCAGATGGTGGACGCGGTGCGCGC
>DATGHI010000257.1:0-4613 GCA_035308065.1 Gammaproteobacteria bacterium
GAAGGAGGTGCTCACCTGGGTTGTGCCATCGGTGGCGGCACCGAGCCTCTTGGGCAGCAAGCAGTTTGCCGCGGACCTGCTCTACAGCGACGGGCCCTGGGGGCTGGGCTTTGAATGGTTGCGGGCCATCACGCGCTATACCGCGGATCCCACGGGCAACACCACGGCAGAGACGGTGGGTGAGCAGTTGTCCGTTAGCGCCATCTTCCGATTCTGACGGCAGTCACCCTGCCGCCTGTTGCCGGTCTTCCTGCAGCAGCTGTTCCAATTCCGCCGCCGCTTCCTTCGAGGTCTGGACCAGCTTGTCCTCGTCGCGGAACACGGCGTATTGGCGCGCCAGCAGTTCCGCGTCGTATTTCTCGAACACGGCCACCAGGCGATCGACGGCGGGCTTATGCATCCCGAGCCGCTCCAGCAGCTTCTCGGCGAGCTTCAAGCTCGAGTAATAGGTCTCGCGCACCACGACCTCCACGCCCTGTTCCCTGAGGAGATGGGCGTGATAGCGGTTGCGGGCCCGGGCGAGGATGACGAGATTCGGGAAGTGCTTGCGCACCATCTCCGCGGTCTTGACCGAGGCTTCCACCCCATCCACCGCCAGTACCAGGTACTTGGCCTGTTCCGCCTTGGCCGCACGCAGCAGTTCGAGGCGCGAGGCGTCGCCGTAATAGACCTTGCTGCCGAAGCGACGCAGGGTGTCGATCTGGGCCGAGTCGGCCTCGAGGGCAGTGAAGGGGATCTGCTGCATGCGCAGCAGGCGGCCCACGATCTGCCCGAAGCGGCCGAAGCCCGCGATGATCACCGGATTCCCGGGCTCGTCGATGCGGTCGAACTCAGGTTCCTTGCGCTCTTCCATGAACTTCTGCACCACCCGCTCGTTGAACAGCACCAGGAACGGCGTCGCCGCCATGGACAGGGTCACCGCCAGGTTGAGCAGATCCGTGAGGTGCTGGTCGAAGAGCCGGTAACCCACGGCGGCGTTAAACAGCACGTAGGCGAACTCGCCGCCCGCCGGCAGCACGTAGGCCAGGTTGCGGGAAGCGGGGTCCGGCAGGCGGAAGAGCTTGCCGAGCCCGTAGAGCGCCGCCATCTTGAGGAACAGCAACCCCGCCAGCACGCTCGCCACCGACAGCGGCGCATCCAGGATCAACCCCAGGTTCACGGACATGCCCACCGCCATGAAGAAGAGGCCGAGCAGCAGACCCTTGAAGGGCTCGATGTTGGCCTCGAACTCGTGGCGGTAGCTCGAGTCCGCCAGCACCACGCCGGCGATGAACGCCCCCAGGCCCATGGAGAGGCCGATGTAGTTGGCCATGAGCCCGGCGCCGAGCACGATGAGCAGAGCCGAAGCGGTGAAGATCTCCGGGTTGCCGTAGCGGGTGACCAGTTTGAACACGAAGCGCAACAGCAGCCGGTTGCCGAACGCGAGCACCGTGAGCGTCGCACCGATGAGGAGGAGCCGCATCCCGATGTGCCCGGGCTGGGTGCTGCCCTCGCCGTAGAACACCCCCAGCAGCGCCAGCACCGGGATGGCGGCCACGTCCTGGAACAGCAGGATGCCGAAGGCAGCGCGGCCGTGGTGCATGGCGAGCTGCTGCTTCTCGCCCAACATCTGCAGCACGAAGGCGGTGGAAGAGAGGGAGAGGCCGAAACCCGCCACCAGGGCCGGCACCGTGGGCAGCCCCAAGGCGTGGGCCCCCAGGGCGAGCAACATCGTGGTGCCCGCTACCTGTGCCAAACCCATGCCGAACACATACTGACGCATGACCCAGAGGCGCGAGGGCTGGAGCTCGAGGCCGATGATGAACAGCAGCAGCACCACGCCGATCTGGGCGAACTCCAGGATGGTGGGCACGTCGTTGATGAGCCTCAAGCCCCAGGGACCGATGACCACGCCGGCCACGAGATAGCCCAACACCGAGCCGAAACCGGATCGTCGGGACAGGGGTACCGCGAGGCAGGCGGCCAACAGGATTACGGCGACTTGCGGCAGGAAACTCATGGGTATTCTCGGGTAGCCGGGTCCATACCCCTAAGGCTACTCGAAAACACCGCGGCCACTACACGCGCCTGGAGCCCGTGGCCGCCTTAATGAGGTCCGTGAGCAGCCCCGCCGCCGTCACCTCGGTGCCGGCGCCGGGTCCGGCGATGGTGAGCGGCACCGGCTGGTAACGCTTGGTCCAGACTCTCACCAGATTCTCCCCGGCCGCTAGCTGAGCGAAGGCGTCGGCGGCCGGTATCTGGGTCGGGCCCACCTTCGCTTCCCGGCCGTCGAACTCCGCGAGACAGGCGAGCCGCAGGCCCTGTTTGCGGGCGGATTCCACCCGCACCGCCCACTCTGCGTCGTGGTCCGCGAGCCCCACGAGATAGCGCTCCGGGTCGGACTCTGCATCCAGGGCCGGAGGCGAGAGGCCCTGCACCCGCACGTCTCTCGGTTCCAGCGCGATGCCCGCCTCCCGCAGCAGGATGAGCAGCTTGCGGGCGCTGTCTTGCGCCTTCAGATCCTCGGCGGGATGGGGTTCCGTATAACCAGCGTCCCGAGCCTCGCTCACGGCGACAGAGAAGGGCGTGCCGTGGTTCAGGCGCTGGAAGATGAAAGAGAGGGTGCCGGAGAGCACCGCCTCGATGCGCAGCAGCTGGTCACCGCTGGCGCGCAGGTCGGCGAGCGCCCCCAGCAGCGGCAGAGCAGCGCCCACGGTGGTCTCGTAGCGGTAGGGCAGACGCAGCAGTTCTGCCATGGCCTGCAGCTCCCGGTACTGCCGCTGCGAGCCGCTGTTGGCGAGCTTGTTGGGGGTGACGATGCCGATGCCGTTCTGCAGGAACCCGGCGTAGTGCCCTGAGATCTCCGGCGAGGCGCTGCAGTCCACGAACAGCTTGGGGCCGAGGTAGCTGCGGAAGCGATGGATGATCTCAGGCCAGTCGTCGCGGCCGCGTGCCACCTTGTCCTCGCGCCAGGCACTGTCCGGGTCACGCCACTGGATCGCGCGGCGGTTCACGGCGCCGACCACGTGGAAGTCCACGCGCTGCTCCGCCAGCAGCCGGCGCCGCTCCGCGGCCAGGAGGCGCAGCAGCGCGCCGCCGACGCGGCCCGTGTGGCCACCGATGAGCAGCAGCACGCGGCGCAGCGGGCCGGGCTGCGCCGGGGGTTCCGTCGTGCCCGGTTCGCGGGCGGGTGGGGGCGCGCTGAGAGCGCGGGCGAGTTGGCCGTGTTCGAGCTTGGACATGAGTTGGTCTCCGTTGGCTGCTGCGTCTTATGTCCGTACGCCTGCGACCGCTTGGTAGCGGCCGGCATCGAGCTTGGCGGCGCGATCCAGCGCGGTCTTCAGGTCGTGTACCAGGTCGTCGGCGGTCTCGATACCGACGGACAGGCGCAGCAGGTTCTCACCGATGCCGGCGCGCCGGCGCGCTTCCGGATCCATGGCGGCGTGGGTCATGGTCGCAGGATGTGCCACTAGGCTCTCCACACCTCCCAGGGATTCCGCCAGCGAGAAGCAACTGAGGTCATCCAGGAACGCACGTATCTCCCGCTCGCCGCCGCCCAGTTCGAAGCTCAGCATCGCGCCGCAGCCGGATTGCTGCCGCAGGGCGATGGCGTGACCCGGGTGTGTGGGGAGGCCCGGATAGTGCACGTGCTCGACCGCCGGATGACGGCTGAGCAGGCGCACCACAGCGGCGGTGTTCTCCTCGTGCACGCGCATGCGTGCCGGCAGCGTGCGCAGGCCGCGCAAGGTCAGGTAGCTGTCGAAGGGCGCGCCGGTTAGCCCTAGGCAGTTGGCCCACCATTCCAGTTCCTGGTGCCGTTCGGCGTCCGCCGATACCACCGCACCGCCCACCACGTCGCTGTGACCGTTCAGGTACTTGGTGGTGGAATACAGCACGAAGTCGACACCGTACCGCAGGGGCTGCTGCAGAGCGGGTGACAGGAAAGTGTTGTCCGCAACCACCAGCGCTCCAGAAGCGTGCGCGAGTTTGGTCACTTCGCCGAGGTCGGTGATGCGCAGCAGCGGATTGCTGGGCGTTTCTATCCACACGAGCCGCGGCCGAGTGGCGAGCGCCGCCGCCAGCGCCTCCGGATCGGTCTGATCCACCACCAGCAGTTCGAACTGCCGCTTGCGCGACCAGGCGGTGAACAGCCGGTAGCTGCCGCCGTAACAGTCGTGCGGCACCACCAGCCGGTCGCCCGGTTCCAGCAGCTGCAGGAGCAGGGTGACCGCGGCCATGCCGGAGGCGGTGACCACCGCACCAGCGCCGCCGTCCAGCCTGGCGAGGGCCGTACCCAGCAGGTCACGGGTGGGGTTGCCGGAGCGGGTGTAGTCGTACTCGCGCGGCGCGTTGAAGCCGGTGAAGCTGAAGTTGACGGATAGATGCAGCGGCGGCACCACCGCGCCGTGCTGTGTATCGCTCTCGATGCCGGTGCGCACCGCGGTGGTGGCGAAGTCGAAGTTTCTAGTCATGACAGCAGCCCTCGGCCAGCGCGGACGCCAGCAATGCGTTGATCGGAGTGTGTTCCTTGAGAAAGGCGTCGTGGCCGTAGCGGGAAGGGATCTCGACGAGCCGCGCACGCCGCCCCAGCAGCCCGGCCAGTTCGCGCATCTGCTCCACCGGTACCAGCAGGT
>DATGHI010000258.1:0-9432 GCA_035308065.1 Gammaproteobacteria bacterium
ATATTTCGCGATGCGCGCACGCCGCTTCATCAACTCGAGACATCATTTGCGCATCGCAAACCGGGTCGCAGGAACTTGCATGTTAGGTGCGGCTGCGACAATCGCGATGCGTAGATGAGAGTATTCGGAAAGGTTCAGCGAAATGTGTAGTGGAGAAGTATGCCGGCGAAAACCGCCGCGCCGAACCAGTTGTTGTTCATGAACGCCTCAAAACACTTCTTTGGTTCGCGCTTGCGGATCAGGTATTGCTCGTAAATCGCGAAGCCCGCCGCGGCGGCGAGGCCCGTGAAATAGCCGCCGCCGAGATGCAGGCGCGTGCCCACCAGCGTGAGGTTACCCAGGAGCAGCAACTGCAGGATGCCGACAATGGTCCGGTCCAGGGGACCGAAGAGTATCGCAGTGGACTTCACGCCGATCCTAAGGTCGTCGGCCCGGTCCACCATGGCATACATCGTGTCGTACACCGTGGCCCAGAGGATGTTGGCGATGAAGATGAGCCAGGCTTCAGGAGGCACCATGCCGGTAGCCGCCGCGTAGGCCATGGGGATGCCCCAGCCAAAGGCGAGTCCGAGATAGGGCTGCGGCAGGTAGGTGTAGCGCTTCATGAACGGGTAGCTCATGGCGAGCGCGAGACCCACGAACGCGAGCTCGAGGGCGAGGGTGTTGAGCGTCAGCACCAGGCCGAGGGCCACGAGCCCCAGGATCACGAACAGCACCAGGGCCTCCGCCACGCTCACCTCGCCCGTGGTGAGCGGCCGCTCGCGAGTGCGGGAGACATGCAGGTCGAAGTCCCGGTCGGCATAGTCGTTGATGATGCAACCGGCGGCGCGCATCACGAACACGCCGGCCACGAACACGGTGAAGAGCTTCGGACTCGGATGGCCGCCGGTGGCGAGCCACAGGGCCCAGAGGGTCGGCCAGAGCAGCAAGAAGGCGCCGATGGGCCGGTTGAGGCGCATGAGCCGCGCATAGGCCGAGAGTGCGCTGCGGGTCATGGGCCACCAGTCTCGCACTGCGCGACTGTAGCGGATCTTGTTCCAGTAGGGTTTTAACCTTGGGTCCATAAAATCTCTTTAAGGTCGCTGCGCTCCGCTATCCCTGCTCCGCTGGAGGTCCAGGGCCATCATCGTGATGGCCCGCTCGTTGCTGCGCAACTCGCCCCTGTACGCCCGCTTGCCCTATCGGGCAAGCCCCGGTAGAAAGCATTCGTATATGAGGATGCCGGCGCCGTTCACCGTGAGCAGTGAGCGCCGAGCCCAGAGGGGCCGTGCGTATTCATAGGCAAGCCCCGCCGTCGCTTCCCTATAGAGAGGATGCTTGGAGTCTATCTCCCCTGCCTCGATGGGGCCGCGGCGCGTCTCCCGCTCCGCGAACACCCGCTCGCCCAGGGGTCTCTCGCCCAGCTCCTTGAGCCAGCGTTCCCCCGCGCCCACGGCCATGGAACGGGCGTAGACCCAGGGTTCGCTTCCGCAGAGATACACCTGGCGCACGAAGGCGCTGTCGCCGGCTTGGGCGCCGAGCAGCGCCGCATCATCGGCCGTGAGAGGCGTGGGGCCCTGCTTCAGCAGCTGCACGTGGAAACCGCGGCCCGCCTTGGCCCGCAAGCGCTCCGTGAGGGAACCGATCTCCGAGAGGTAGGGCCAGAGCGTCGCGGGACGCGCGTTAGCGGGCCAACTCTCCAGCGGCCGCCACGTTTCCTTGGTCAAAGACGTGGATGCTGCACCCACTTTAACCTTCCCTACCCGAAGTCATCTCAAAAGCGTCGCGAGCGCAGGCAGAACAAGGCGCGCGACGGCGAGGAACCGGAGTGTACACGGTAGTACATGAGGATTCCGAGCCGGGGCGGAACGCAGTTATGCCAAGCGCAGCAGCTTTTGAGATGACTTCAGGCGTGACCATATCGTTCGGTCTCTCCAAGCCACCTGCGCACGATGGCGTCCACCCGCTCCGGGTATCTCTCCAGCAACAGCGTCGCCGCCTGCTGCACCTTGGGGATCAACGACGCGTCCCTGAGCAGGTCGGCGATGCGCAAGTTGATCTCCCCCGCCTGGCGCGTGCCCAGGAGCTCGCCCGGACCGCGCAGCTCCAGGTCCTTGCGCGCGATCTCGAAGCCGTCGTTGGTGGCGCGCATCACGTCCAACCGCGCCCGGGCGGCGGCGGACAGCGGTGCGTGGTAGAGCAGCACGCAGCTCGACTCCGCTGCGCCGCGCCCCACCCGGCCACGCAGCTGATGCAACTGCGCTAACCCTAAGCGCTCCGCATTCTCGACGATCATGAGACTCGCATTGGGCACATCCACGCCCACTTCCACCACGGTGGTGGCCACCAAGAGGTTTATTTTCCCTGTCATGAACGGGGACATGATCGCGTCCCGCTGCTTGGTCTTGAGCCGCCCGTGCAGCAGCCCCACCTTGAGGGCGGGCAGCGCCTCCTGCAACGCTTCAGCCGTGTCCTCCGCCGCCTGGCACTGCAGCACTTCCGATTCCTCGATGAGCGGACAGACCCAGTAGACCTGCCGTCCCTCCTCGCAGACCCGCTGCACCCGCTCCACCACCTCGGCGCGCTTGGTCTCTGCCAACGCCACGGTCTTCACGGGCTTGCGGGAGGGCGGGAGCTCGTCAATGGCGGACACGTCGAGGTCCGCGTAGGCAGTCATGGCGAGCGTCCGGGGGATGGGCGTCGCGGTCATGATGAGCTGGTGAGGGTGCTGGCCGTCCACCGCGCCCTTCTCCCGCAGCGCCAGGCGCTGGTGTACGCCGAAGCGGTGCTGCTCGTCGATGATCACGAGGGCGAGGTCCCGGAAGCGCACCTCCTCTTGGAAGAGCGCGTGGGTGCCGATGGCGAGCGGCGCAGCGCCGTCCTTGAGCTTCGCCAGGGCTGCCTCTCGCTCCGTGGGTTTCGCCCGGGCGCTCAGCCATACGGGCTCGAGCCCCAAGGGTATGAACCACTGGCTGAAATTGCGGAAATGCTGTTCCGCCAGGAGTTCGGTGGGGGCCATGAGCGCCGCCTGCTTCCCGGCTTCGATGGCCGTGAGGGCGGCCAGCGCCGCCACCACCGTCTTGCCGCAGCCCACGTCCCCCTGCACCAACCGCATCATGGGATGGGGACGCTTCAGGTCGCTTAGGATCTCGCCGGCCACGCGCTCCTGGGAGCGGGTGAGCTTGAACGGCAGCCCGTCGAGAAAACGCGCCCTGAGCTCGCCCCGGCCCGCGAGCGGTGGGGCGCGGCTCTTGTCCTCGGCGAGGCGCAGGCGCCGCAGGCTCAGGTGATGGGCCAGGAGTTCCTCGAATGCCAAGCGCTGCTGGGCCGGGTGGCTGCCGTCCAGGAGCGCAGGCAGCGGCGCGTCGGGCGGCGGCCGGTGTACGTATCGTAGGGCGTCTGCCAACGCCGGCATCTCCTTCCCCAGGAGTTCCGGCGGCAGCAGTTCCGGCAGCGGCGTCGAGGCGTGGGCGAGCCAGGCCAGCGCCTGGTCCGTGAGCGCCCGCAGTTTCATCTGCTGCACACCCTCGGTGGCAGGATAGATGGGTGTCAACGCAGGTTGCTGGGGCAGCAGGTCGTCCTTGCTGAGCAGCTTGTATTCCGGGTGCACCATCTCGAGGGTGGTCTTGCCCGGGCGTGCTTCGCCGTAGGCCCTGAGACGCGCACCGCGCGCCAACATGGCCATCTGCGTCGCGTTGAAATGGAAGAAGCGCAGGGTCAGCGCACCGGTGCCATCGGCGAGGCGCGTCAGCAGCATGCGCCGGCCACGGAACACCATCTCGGTGAGCTCGATCACGCCCTCCACAGTGGCGTGCATGCCCGGGCGCAGGGCCCCTATGTGGGTGATGCGGGTGCGGTCTTCGTAGCGCAGCGGCAGATGGAACAGCAGATCCTCGACGCTGCGGATGCCGAGCCTCTCGAGGCGTTCCGCCACCTGCGGCCCGACACCGCGCAGGCGCATGACCGGCGCGGAACTGCTCTCGGGGGCGGCGGCGGGCTTCAAGCGTGCGTCAGGCCACCGCCATGACGGCGTCGATCTCCACGCGCGCGCCGCGCGGCAGCGCGGCGACGCCGATGGTGACGCGCGCCGGATAGGGTTCCTTGAAGTATTCGGCCATCACCTCGTTGACCTTGGGGAAGTGACCCAGGTCCGTGAGGTAGATGGTCACGCGTACCACGTCCTTGAGGCCGTCGCCGGCGGTCTCCGCCACGGCCTTCAGGTTGTCGAACACGCGGCGCACCTCCAGGTTGAAGTCGCCGCTCACCAACTCGCCGGTCTTCGGGTCCAGCGGGATCTGGCCCGAAAGGTACACGGTGCCGCCGACGCGCACCGCCTGGGAATAGGGGCCGATGGCCTTGGGCGCCCGGTCGGTGAACACGCTGGTGCGCGCCATGGATGACCTCGTGGAGGGGCTGAGATGAGAAGGCCTACATATTAGCGCAGAGCTCCGCCGCATGCGGGCGCGACTGGACACGGCACCAGGGGCTCACCGCGTAGCGGTGAGCGGGCGGGCAGGAAGCCTGCCCTGGACCGTGCGCGGAGCAGGAAGCGAAGCGCAACGGGGTCAGTGCAGTGATTCAGGCTTTATTTCGTGAAACCCGCATCACTTGCGGCAAGCTGCGCAGACGCCGCAGGGTGCGAGCCAGATGCGAGCGGTCGCGCACCGCCAGCACGAAACTCAGCACCGCGGTCAAGTCGTCGCGCTGCTGCTGGTTGACATGTTCGATGTTGGAGCCCATGTCGGCGATGGCAGCCGCCATGGTGGCGAGCACGCCGCGCTGGTTCGCCACCTCGGCACGCAGCTCCACCGGGAAATCGCGCTTGATCTTCTTCTCCCACTGCACCTCGATGAGTTTCTCCGGCTGGTCGCGGTACTCCGCCAGGTTGCCACACTGGTCGCGGTGGATGACGATGCCGCGGCCCGTGGTGAGCACGCCGACGATGGCGTCGCCCGGGATCGGGTGGCAGCAGCGCGCGAAGGTCACCACCAGGCCCTCGGTACCGCGGATGACGAGCGGCGTGCTGGCCTTGCCGGGCGCCGGTTCCGCGTCGCGGTCCGGCATCAGCCGCCGTGCCACCAACGGCGCCAGGTGATGGCCGAGGCCGATGGACTCGAACAGCTCGTCGGCGCTCTCCAGCTTGAACTCCTTCACCACCGCGGTGAGCTGCTCGTCGGGGATGCGGCCGAGCTTGAGCGAAAGCGCCGCCAGCGCCCGCTCCAGCATGCGCTTGCCGAGCTCGACAGCGTCCTCGCGGCGCAGGTTCTTGAGGTAGTGGCGCACGTTGGCGCGCGCCTTGGCCGTGACCACGAAGTTGAGCCAGGCCGGATTTGGCCGGCCGTTGGGCGCGGTGATGATCTCCACGGTCTGGCCGTTCTCGAGCTGCGTGCGCAGCGGCACCAGGCGCCGGTCGATCTTGGCGGCCACGCAAGCATTGCCCACGTCGGTGTGCACGGCGTAGGCGAAGTCCACCGGCGTCGAGCCGCGCGGCAGGCGGCGGATATCGCCTTGGGGCGTGAACACATAGACCTCGTCGGGGAACAGGTCCACCTTCACGTTCTCCAGGAACTCCAGCGCCCCGCCGGTGCCCTGCTGCATGTCCATCACGCCCTTAAGCCACTCGCGGGCGCGCACCTCGGGGGCGGTGGCGCCGCCCTCGCCGGTCTTGTACTGCCAGTGGGCCGCGATGCCGGACTGGGACACCTTCTGCATGTCCTCGGTGCGGATCTGCACCTCCAGTGGCACGCCCTGGGGGCCGATGAGCACCGTGTGCAGCGACTGGTAGCCGTTGGCCTTGGGGATGGCGATGTAGTCCTTGAACTTGCCAGGCACCGGTTTGTAGAGGTTGTGCACCACCCCGAGCACGCGGTAGCAGTCGTCGGTCTTCGGAACCACGATGCGGAATGCGTGCACGTCCAGCACCTCGGCGAGCGGCAGGCGCTTGGCGCGCATCTTGCGATAGACGCTGTAGAGGTGCTTCTCGCGGCCCTCCACCGTGGCCTTGATGCCCTCGCGCTCCAGCGCCTGGGCGAGGCTCGTGGTGATCTTCGACACCATCTCCTTCTGGTGGGTGCGCGAGCGCTTCAGGTGCTTCGCCAGCACCTTGTAGCGCATCGGGTGCAGGGCCTGGAAACCCAGGTCCTCGAGCTCCATACGCATCGCGCTCATGCCGAGACGGTGGGCGATGGGCGCGTAGATCTCGAGGGTCTCGAGCGCGATGCGGCGGCGTTTCGGCGGCGGCATGGCGTCCAGCGTGCGCATGTTGTGCAGCCGGTCCGCGAGCTTCACCATGATGACGCGGATATCCTCCACCATGGCCAGGACCATCTTGCGGAAGTTCTCGGCCTGGGCCTCGGCGCGGCTCTTGAACTTGATCTGGGTGAGCTTGGAGACGCCGTCGACCAGCTGCGCTACCTCGGTACCGAAGCGGGTGAGGATCTCCTCCTTGAGTGTCGGGGTGTCCTCGATGACGTCGTGCAGGAGCGCCGCCTCGAGGGTGCGGTGGTCCATGCGCAGGTCGGCGAGGATGGACGCCACCGCGACCGGATGGGAGATGTAGGGTTCGCCGGACAGGCGCCGTTGGCCCTCGTGGGCGCGGGCGCCGAAGAGGAAAGCCTGGTTGACGTCTTCGACTTGGGACTCGGACAGGTACTGACGCAGTTTCGCCAGCAGTTCGTCTATGCCGGTCGCCCGCTTCCCCCGGACACGATCAAAGATGGAAGCGGCGACTTGGCTCATGGTTCAGGAGGACTTAGAGCGGGTCCTCCGCGTCCATCATCACCACCGGCTGCTGCTCCACCGGCTCTTCCTCGGGGATCACTTCCACTTGGTCGAGGATGGCCGGGCCGATGTTGCCGGCCGCGATCTCGCGCAGCGCCACCACCGTGGGCTTGTCGTTCTCCCAGGGGATCGTGGGTTCCACGCCGCGCGCCAGCTGGCGCGAACGCTTGGTGGCCACCAGCACCAGCTGGAACAGGTTATCCACGTTACCCAAACAATCTTCTACCGTGACGCGCGCCATATACACTCCAAATAAGCCAAAAAGCCGGAAAAAACACGGCCTTAGTAGTGTATCGAAATGGTCAGGATATTGGAACCCCGATCAGAACACGCCCTAGAAACGTTGGGATCCCCGCGGCACAGGGAGGTGCCGCGCGCGAATCAAGCATACAAGTGCTTGATTCGGAGGGTGAGCGGTACATCCGCGAACGCTCCTACAGGACGTAGGGGCTGGGCTTTCTGTGGAGCAGGAGCGAAACAGAAAGCGAGTCCGGCGTCTTCCCGCTGCGCTTCCTGCTGCGCGGGAAGTCCAGCCTATACATCCCTGTACGGTCGCTCGCGGCTGTGCCGCGAGCCCGGACTCGCCGAGTCTGAAAATCCCAGGACGGGATTTTCAGACTTCCGAATGAGGCGATTAAGCCAATAGCGCCTTGACGATGGGCTTAAGCGCCGGGCGGTCTGCCCGGGAGGCTCCGCCTCGGCCCGCGACGATGGCGGCGAGTTCGGTCACCGCCCGGTCAAAATCGTCGTTCACCACCACGTAGTCGAATTCGTTCCAGTGGGACATGTCCGTGACCGCCTCCCGGAGGCGCCGGGCGATGACCGCCTGGTCGTCGGTGCCGCGGGCCTTCAGGCGCCGCTCCAGCTCGGCCCGGGTGGGGGGCAGGATGAAGATGCTCACGGCCTCGGGCATTAGCCGGCGCACCTGCGCCGCACCCTGCCAATCGATCTCCAGCAGTACGTCGCGGCCTGCGGCCATCTCGCCCTCCACGGTCTTTCGCGAGGTGCCGTAGTAGTTGTCGAACACCTGGGCATGCTCCAAGAACTCTCCCGCCGCCACCATGCGTTCGAACTCCGCCTTGTCCACGAAGAAATAGTCGCGGCCGTGCACCTCGTTGGGGCGTTTCGGCCGGGTGGTGTAGGAGATGGAGAACTTCAGGTTGGGATGGTCCCCCAGCAGGGCGCGCACCAGGCTGGTCTTGCCGGCACCGGAAGGCGCCGTGACCAGGTACAGCCCTCCTCGATGGTTCTGATGCGCCATACTGACAAGCATTCCTCGGATAGAGGTGGATCGAGGCGTGTGCCAAGCGTCGCCGATGGCCCCTTCAACTGTGAACGGGAGCGCCTAGCGCGCCAAGAGTCGCTCCAAGTATGTGCGGTATATTGCCTCACGATGAGGTACTTTGGCCAAAGCGATGGCCTTCTCCACCGCATTGACGGCTTCCCGGGTCTCACCCATGTCGGCAAGGATCTTGCCAATCTCGAAATGTATCCAGGGATTATTGGGTGCAGCGGCAGCAGCGCGCCGCGCCGCCGCAAGTGCCCGGTCCAATGGACCTGCATGCCTATGGATATATTCGGCCAGATAAAACAGGGATTCGGGAAGTTCGGCCTGGGCTGCCAATTCTTCCAAGGTGTCGAAATCCGCATCCATTGCGTCCTCGCTACGCTTCCAAATAGCGACGGCACCGGGGATCATCTCGATGTGGGAGATATCTGCAGGGTGGAAATGTGCCGGCGCCCCGTTTTCCCCTGAATGGCTTCCCCGCAGGAGAACCTTGCGTTGCAGGGCGACGAAATAATCCGCCGCGGAATCCGGCCCGGCCTTGGCGTGGACGTCTTCAACGACGTATAAGCCGCCGGGATTCAAAGCATGGAACAGGTGCCGGAAAGAGAAAACCTGATGTTCATCCACGTGTGAGCCGTCGTCTACAATCACGTCGGGGCGGTATTTCCGCGCCAGCGAATCCAGAAAACCCTGATCGAACTGTGAACCGACCTCTATCGTCACCCGGTCGCGGGCGAAACGCCGTGTCGCGGGTTCGATGTCGACCCCGACGATGGAAGCGGAAGGCAGGTAGGTTTCCCAGGCGCGCAAGGATGCGCCGTTATGTATGCCAATCTCGATTAGGGTTATCGGCCTGAGGCGGAACTTCTCCAGCATCCGCTCGTAGTGCACCAGATAGTTCTGGCGCAGACGCGACTTGTCGGTGCCTGTGCGTATTCCGATGAAGTCCAGCGAAGTCATGTCTGCCGGCATATAGCCGTCCCTTCCATGTAGTGTGTGCGGGGAGCCAACCCCATCAGTATACGGGCAACGTCCCGCCCAGGGGTTTGCCGGTGCCGATGAGCCGGCCGCGGGGCCGCCCGTAGTGGCGCACATCGGCCGTGGACAAGTACTGGTATCATAAGAACGGCTGCAAAATTCGGTACGTCGGGCCCGTGCATCTATGCGAGCGCCGGGGAAATCGGCCGCATCTTCGACGGCCCCATATAAACCTCATCTGTAACGGGCTCCGGCCAGAGAAATCTGCAAATGTTGGATCGCTTCCTCCTGTGGCGAAAGAGCGCGGCTGTCAAATCCGAGCAGCACGTCCCCGACGTCGCATACCGCTGCCCCCAGGACCTCGCGGTGACGCCCACGGCCCTGCGCCGGGTGCTGCTCATCGGTTC
>DATGHI010000259.1:0-2381 GCA_035308065.1 Gammaproteobacteria bacterium
AGCCGAACAGACCGATGCCGTGCAGCGCCACGGCCCAGGGGAACAGGAAGGCGATCTCGAGATCGAAGATGATGAACAGGATGGCCACGAGGTAATAACGCACGTCGAACTTCATGCGCGTGTCCTCGAAGGGCTCGAAGCCGCATTCGTAGGGCGATTGCTTCTCGACGCCGGGCTTGCGCACGCGGAGCAGGCTGCTGGCCACAAAGCCCGCGCCGAGCAGGACGCAGCCGAACAGCAGGCCGCCGATGAGGAAGATCAGGATCGGAACGTAATTCGCAAGCATGTTCTCCATCCTGGGCAGGCTGCCTCAGGACCCCTGGATCCTAAAGGTAGCTGAGGGATTCTGGTGCCGACGAGAGGACTCGAACCTCCACGGATTTCTCCACTACCACCTCAAAGTAGCGTGTCTACCAATTCCACCACGTCGGCCAAGTCTTGACAGCGGAAGACGCGTCGGCGGGCTTCCACTCAGGAATGCAATTTTAACGTATTGAGGGTCCGAAAAGCGACGCTGACGGGCGTTTCAGTGACCCGTTGCCGAAGCGGGCGCCGGGGTCGGGACCGCGGGCTTGGCGGTCTCTACCGTGGGCGCCTGTGTGGCCTGTTTCTGCGCCGCCTGTTCGACGATGCTCTGGGGCGCCGCGGTGCTGTGGCGTGCGAGGTAGGTCATGGTGAGCGCGAGCGCGAAGAAGATCGCAGCCAGGATGCCCGTGGTGCGGCTCAGGAAGTTGGCGGAACCCGCCGCGCCGAATACGGTGCCCGAGGCGCCGCTGCCGAAAGCCGCGCCGGCGTCGGCGCCTTTACCCTGCTGTAGCAGGATGAGGAAGATGAGGAACACGGCGACGAAGACCAGGACGATGGACAGGATCGTATACAGCATGGGATGACTCGTTATTCCAGATTATTCGGTTATCAGGCCGCGGCGCAGATGGCCAGGAACTCGGCGGCGTCCAGCGAGGCCCCGCCCACCAGGCCGCCGTCGATATCGGGCATGTGGAAGAGTTCCGCCGCGTTGGCTGCCTTGACGCTGCCGCCGTAAAGAAGGCGCATTCCGGCGGCTATTTTAGCATCCTGCGCCGCGAGCAGGCCCCTGATGAGTGCGTGGACCTCCTGCGCCTGGCCCGACTTGGCGGTGCGGCCGGTGCCGATGGCCCAGACTGGTTCGTACGCCACCACCGCTTGGGCGAAAGCGCCGATGCCGGCGGAGTCCAGCACCGCTTTCAGCTGTCGTCCGACCACCGCAGGGGTCTCCCCCGCCTCGCGTTCGGCGAGGGTCTCACCCACGCACAGGATCGGGGTGAGGCCCGCCTTCTGCGCGGCCATGAACTTGCGCGCCACCCGGGCGTCGTCCTCGCCGAACAGCGCACGGCGCTCCGAATGGCCGACGATCACGTAGCGGCAGCCGGAGTCCCGAAGCATGTCGCCCGAGACCTCGCCGGTGAAGGCGCCGTTATCCTCGGCGCAGAGGTCCTGCGCGCCCAAGGCGATGCCGCTGCCCTTGAGGACGCGGGCCACGTCGGCGAGGTAGACAAAGGGAGGGCAGAGCAGCACTTCGGCCTTGCGGCCGTCCGAGCCCTGGAGCACGGCGTCGGCGAGCTTCACCGCGCTGTCGCGGTTGCCGTTCATCTTCCAGTTGCCCGCCACCAGGGGTTGGCGCATCAGAATTCCCGCAAATTTATGGATCGGGTAAAGGGACTTACCCGCATCTGCCAGCCGTCCAACGGCTGGAAGATGGAGAAGATTCAGGATTCACTCCTGAATCTTCGACCCTGAACAGGCCAGGATGGACTGTGCAGGTATATCGGTTGCGGCGCGCACTCTACTGGCGGCGCCACCGGAAAGCAAATGTGAAGTCAGGCTCCCGCGGCAGCCCGCACGGCGGCGGCGATGTCCTCGGCCAGGTCGCCCACCAGGCCCGCCTCCTCGCCCTCCACCATGACCCGCACCACGGGCTCGGTGCCCGAAGGGCGGAGCAGCACCCGTCCGCGACCGTTCAGCTTCTTCTCCACGGCGCTGACCGCGGCCCGCACGCCGGGCGCCTGGAGATCTACCCGCGATGCGGTCTTCACGTTCACCAGCACCTGGGGGTACTTCCGCACCGGCGCGCGGGCGTCCGCCAGGGTCTGACCGGTGACGTGCAGCGCCTGCAACACCTGCAGGGCCGCGACGATCCCGTCGCCGGTGGAGGTCCGGTCGAGGCAGATGATGTGTCCGGAGTTCTCACCGCCTAGTTTTCCGCCACACTCCTCCAGCATGGCAAGCACGTAGCGGTCTCCCACCGGCGCGCGCTTGAGTTCCACCCCGGCGGCGTTGAACGCCTGCTCCAGCCCCAGGTTGCTCATGAGCGTGCCCACCACCGGCCCCGTGAGCTTGCCCTC
>DATGHI010000260.1:0-4764 GCA_035308065.1 Gammaproteobacteria bacterium
GCATCGGCTTGGTGCTCAATGGCACTTGGGCCTCCTATCCCACCGCCGCGGGTGTCCGCGTGATGCCCGGCTTCATGCTTGGCGACGGCGCCGGCCTCGTCCAGCAGGGTTTCGGCCTCGGCGAGTCGGAACTGGACCTCGCGTCCAACTTCGACAACCTGTTCACCGGCTTCGGGGCGCTCTCGTTCCACGAGAACCACGGCCAGGACTCGGTGGAGGTGGAGCTGGCTTACCTCCAGACCATCGCCATGCCCGACGGCCTGCAGGTGACCGCCGGCAAGTTCTTCTCGGCCTTCGGCTACCAGAACTCACGCCACGCCCACGTCTGGGACTTCGTGGACCAGCCGCTGGTCTACGAGGCCATGCTCAACAATCAGTACAGCGACCCGGGGTTGCAGCTCACCTGGCTCGCGCCCACCGACACTTACTTCCTTATCGGCGCGGAGCTGTTCAGCGGCGACCATTATCCGGCAGGCGGAGCGGCCCACAGTGGCAACGGCGCCAACACGCTGTTCATGAAGCTGAGCCAGGACGTGGACGACAGCAACACCTGGTTCGCGGGCCTGTCCTACATGTCGGCGCGTTCGGTCAACCGGGCCTCGCTCGGCACCCAGGATCCGGCGTTTTCCGACCAGAGCCAGTTGGACGGGCCGGTGTTCACCGGCACCAGCGACATCGCCGGCCTGGACCTAGTGTGGAAATGGGCGCCCCATGGGAACTTCTACGAGAAGAACTTTGTCTTTCAGACGGAGTACCTGCGCCGCAGCGAGTCCGGCATCGTGTCTCCGGTCGCCTGCCCGGTAGGAACCAGTTGCAGCGGAGGTAGTGCCTACTCGGGCAAGGGCGAGGGTTGGTATGTACAGGGTGCCTACCAGTGGCGGCCCCAGTGGCGCGTCGGCCTGCGTTACGACCGCATGACCAGCGACAACACCGTCACCGGGTTCTACCAGCCGGCGCAGTTGCTCTCGAACGGCTATGCGCCGCATCGGGAGAGCGCCATGGTGGACTTCTCCAACTCCGAGTTCAGCCGCATCCGGCTGCAGTTCAACCGCGACCAGTCGGGCCCCAAGCCCTACAACGAGGTGTTCCTGCAGTACATCGTGGCCATGGGCGCCCATCCGGCCCATACCTTCTGAAATCACCGAGGACATTCCCATGAGACTTTTCAAGATACTGTTCCTGGTCCTGGTGTTGCCGCTGTCGGCACCGGCCTTCGCCGACCTCAACGTGTTCTCCTGCGAGCCCCATTGGAGCGCGCTGGTCACGGAGATCGGCGGCTCCCACGTGACTATCACCACCGCCACCGGCGCCTACAACGATCCGCACTTCATCCAGGCGCGGCCCAGCCTGATCTCCGCCATGCGGCGAGCGGATCTCGTGGTGTGCAACGGCGCGGACCTGGAGGTGGGCTGGTTGCCGGTGCTGATGCAGCAGGGCGCCCGCGACACGGTGCAGCCGGGCCAGCCAGGCTACCTGGATGCCTCCCAGTACATCCAGTTGCTGCAGGTGCCGAGCCGCGTGGATCGTGCCCAGGGGGACATCCATCCCTACGGCAACCCGCACATCCAAACGGACCCCCATGTCATCACCGCAGTCGCACCGGAACTGGCGCAGCGCATGGAGCAACTGGATCCCTCCAACGCCGCCGAATACCAGAAGCGCTATGCCGACTTCAAGGCCCGCTGGGATGCGGCCATGAAGAAGTGGGAACAGGAAGCGGCGCCCTTGAAGGGCATGAAACTCATCGCCTACCACGACGGCTGGGTATACATGGCGACCTGGCTCGGCATCGATGCCGTCGGCTTCCTGGAGCCCAAGCCCGGCATCCCGCCGAGCCCGAGCCATCTGGCCGACCTGCTCACGCAGATCAAAGGCGAAGGCGTGGCGGGCATCATCTATACGCCCTACGAGGATGAAGAGGCGCCGGACTGGCTTTCGGATCGCGGCGGCATCCCCAAGGCGTTGATACCCGATACCGTCGGTGCCGATGGCGACAAGGACCTGTTCCAGTTCTACGACCTAATGATCAACCAGTTGCTTAAGCTCCACGGAGGCGGTAAGTGAGCTTTAACCTCGTCGATCTCTCGATCATCGGGCCGGCGCTGGTGGCCGGCGTGCTGGTGCTCGCCACCCACGTGCCTATGGGCCGTGAGGTGCTGAACAAGGGCATCATCTTCATCGACCTGGCCATCGCCCAGGTGGCGGGCCTCGGGGTCATTGCCGCCGACATGCTGCACCTCGGCCACGACAGCATCTGGGTGGTGCAGGTGGCCGCCGGCGTGTCGGCGTTGCTGGGGGCGCTCTTGCTCACCTGGACCGAGAAGAAGTTCCCGGAAGTGCAGGAGGCGATCATCGGCGGCCTTTTCGTGCTCGCGGCCACCGGCAGCATCCTGCTGCTCGCCAACAACCCGGAGGGCGGCGAGCATCTGAAGGACCTCTTGGTGGGGCAGATCCTGTGGGTGAGCCTGAAGAGCCTGGTGCCGGTGGCGGTGCTCTACGCCCTGATCCTCGGCGTCTGGTTCGGGTTGCGCAAGCGCTTGGGCCGGATCGGTTTCTACCTGCTGTTCGCCCTGGCGGTCACCGCCTCGGTGCAGCTCGTGGGCGTGTACCTCGTGTTCGCGAGCCTCATCATGCCGGCTCTCGCGGTGCGGGGCATGCCGGAGAAACAAGGCCTCACGGCTGCATTCGGGCTGGGGGTAGCGGCCTATGCCGCGGGCCTGGTGCTCTCCACGATCTTCGACCTGCCGAGCGGCGCGCTCATCGTCTGGTGCCTGGCGGCCTGCGCCGTTATCATGGCCTGCATGCGCAGCGTCATGGGCGGCGGGAAACGTGAAGCTCGGGCCTGAACGGCTCGCCGCGGAACTGAAGGGCGGTCTGCCGCCCGTCTGCCTGATCGTCGGCGACGAACCGCTGCAGCGGGAGGAGAGCGCGGACCGGATCCGGGCCGCGGCTCGTGCCCAGGGTTACACCGACCGTGAAGTCTTCGTGGCGGAGCGCAGCTTCGACTGGGAAGCGCTCCTTACCGCCGGTGCGAGCCTGTCCTTGTTCGCCACCAAGCGCATCCTCGAGCTGCGCCTGCCCACGGGCAAGCCCGGTACCCAGGGCGCCGCGGCGCTTACCTCTTACGCCAAGGATCCGGCACCGGACACGCTGCTGCTGGTGATCGCCGAGGACAAGCTGGAAGGCAACCCCGGCTGGGCCTCCGCTCTGGAGCGCGCCGGCCTCATGGTTCAGGTCTGGCCGGTGGAACCGGCGAAGGTGCCCGCCTGGGTCAGGGAGCGCATGAAGAGCCGCGGCCTCGAACCTACGCTCGACGCCGTGGCGCTCGTCGCCGGGCGGGTGGAGGGCAACCTCCTGGCCGCTGCCCAGGAAGTGGACAAGCTCGTGCTGTTGCACACCGCTGGTCCCGTGGACGCGGAAGCCGTGGCGGAAGCGGTGGCCGACAGCGCCCGTTACGATGCCTTCAAGCTGGTGGATGCGGCGCTGGCCGGAGACCTGCCGCGCAGCGTGCGTGTGCTGGAGGGCCTCAAGGCGGAAGGCGAGGAACCGGTGATGGTGTTGGGCGCCTTGCTGCGCCAACTGAAGGAACTGGCGTCCCTCGCCGTCGAGATCGAGTCGGGCGCGCCAGCACCGCGGGTGCTGGCTGGCGTGTGGGAGCGCCGTCGTCCTTTGCTGCAAGCGGCCCTGAAGCGCCGCAAGGCGAGGGGCTGGCAGAGGCTCCTGAAGCGTGCATTGCACGCCGATCTCGTGCTGAAAGGTCGCGCTCAAGGGCAACCCTGGGATGAACTGTTACAATTAACGGCATCGATGGCAGGCAACCGCTGAGACAACATTCGGGAGTACCGCAGGAGCGGATGAGAAAAATCGGCATCTTCGGGGGCACCTTCGACCCCATCCACTACGGCCATCTCCGGCCCGCGCTTGAGATCCTCGACGCGCTCCGCCTCGACTGCATGTACTTTATCCCCGCCGGCCGGCCGCCACACCGCGGCGCGCCAGTGGCGTCCGCGGAGCTGCGTCTCGCCATGGTCAAGGCGGCGGTGAGGGAGGAACCGCGTTTCCAGGTGGACGAACGTGAGCTCCGGCGCGCGGGCCCCTCGTACATGGTGGACACGCTCACTGATCTGCGCCGCGAATTCCCGCGCGACGCACTGCTCCTGGTGCTGGGCGCGGACGCCTTCCTCGGGCTCCCGGCCTGGCACCGCTGGCGCGAGATCTTCGATCTCGCCCACGTGGTGGCGGCGCACCGGCCGGGCTGGACCCTTGACGCCGGCGGCGAACTCGCGGACGTGATGCGTGCCCGGCTCGCAAAAGACGCGCGAGCGTCCTTGTCCGTGCCCGCGGGCGCGGTGCTTTTGCAGCAGGTCACGCAGCTGGAGATATCCTCGACGCAGTTGCGACGCGACGCGGCCGCGGGACGGGACCTGCGCTACCTAGTGCCGGAGGCTGTACGCGCGCTGATACGGGATTCGGATTGCTATAGGTAAGGAGTAGAGATGGAACCGGAGAAGCTCAAGAATCTGGTGGTCCAGGCCCTGGAAGACATGAAGGGCGTGGACATCCGAGTGCTCGACGTGCGTGACATGACCGCCATCACCGACTTCATGGTGACCGTCAGCGGCACCTCGGACCGGCACGTGAAGTCACTCGCGCACAATGCCCTCGACAAGGTGCGGGAGCACGGTGTCAAGCCCCTGGGCGTGGAAGGCGAGCAGGGCGGCGAGTGGGTGTTGGTGGACCTGCGCGACGTGGTGGTGCACGTCA
>DATGHI010000261.1:0-5063 GCA_035308065.1 Gammaproteobacteria bacterium
CGTGCCGTTCTACAACGTGCGCATCTCCAAGGGTCTGCCCTTCGGCTTCGACATTGGCGGCGAGTACAGCGCCGTCCCCGGCTCCAACATCCATCTGTACGGCGTCGAAGGCCGTTACGCGATCCTGGACGGCGGCGTCGCCGAACCGGCTGTGAGCCTGCGCGCCGCCTACACACACCTCACGGGCGTGGACAACCTGAGCTTCAACACCAAGACGCTGGACATCTCCGCGTCCAAGGGCATCGGGCCCATCACGCCCTACGTGGGCGTGGGTGAGGTGTGGACCAGCAGCTCTCCGGATGCTTCCACCGGTTTCTCCGACTTCAGCCAGAGCAACACGGAGTTCTTCGCAGGGATCACGTTCGAGCTCGGCGTGCACATGGCGCTGGAGTACAACCACTTGGCGGGCAACACCACCTACACCGTGAAGTTCGGTTTCGGCTTCTGATCCTTGCCGGCCTGTCCGCTGCCCATGGCGGCGGACGGGCCGGGTTCCCACGGTCTACGCGCCGCAAGACACCCCATGTTCACCTCGTTGGTCTCATTCCTGGAAAAACGTTTCGCGCCGCAAGCGGGCATGTCGCCGTTGCCACAGGAGCCGCTGCGCGTGGCCACCGCCGCCCTGCTGGTGGAGATGGCGCGCGCGGATTTCGACGAGGCCGATACCGAGCTTGAGCGCGCCCGGGAACTGCTCACGGAACGTTACCGGTTCGCGGCCGAGGAGGCGGCTGAGCTGCTTGAGGTCGCGCAGCGCGAGTCGGACCACTCGGTGTCCCTGTTCCGTTTCACCCACCTCATCAACCAGCACCTGGAGATGCCCGACAAGCTCAAACTCATGGACATGCTCTGGGACGTGGCTTATGCGGACGGACGCCTGGACAAGCACGAGGACGCGCTCATGCACAAGCTCGCGGACCTCATGTATGTGCCGCTGAAGGATTTGATGTACGCCAAGGAACAGGCGAAGCAGAGATTGAAATCGAGAGAGAGATAGAGACCACCGGCTGGTCAGCCGGATTTCGGCAGGGGGACCATCCAGGGGCCGGAGCCGGTTGAAGCCGGCTCCGGCCAGGAATGGCCTTACTTCACCATGTCCTTCAGACCCTTGAGGGCCTGGACCTTGACCACGTTCCGGGCGGGCTTCGCCTTGAAGATGGTCTTCTCGCCCGTGAAGGGGTTGATGCCCTCACGTTCCTTGGTGGCGGGCTTGCGCACCACCTTGATCTTCATGAGTCCTGGCACGACGTAGATGCCAGGGCCTTTCTTGCCCAGGCTCTTGCCGATGAGGCCCGCCAGTTGCTCGAAGATGCCAGCCACTTGCTTGCGGCTCAGGCCGCAGCTGTGGGCGAGGTAAGCGTAGGTCTCGGACTTGGTGAACGGCTTGTCGGCGTTGACCGCCGGGGCCTTGGTGGCCTTGGCGGCAACCTTCACGACAGCCTTTTTCTTCGCAGCCATTTAGATCTCCTGGTAGATGGCTAGTGCAGATGCACGCGCGAAATCTAGCACATGCAAAGGGTAAATGTTAGGTATTTTCCGGGGAAAACCGGGTTTTTTTGCTTCGGGCAGCGGTTTTTTCCGGGGAAAACAGGGTTTCCACCGGATGGCGGGCGCCGCGCACAACCACTTGCTTCCTCCGGCCCGAGACGCCCTTGAGCACTTCTACCCTGGATTTTGCCGTGCCAAACAGCTCTGCGAGGTAGGCGCAGAGCGCATCGTTGGCCCGGCCCTCGATGGCGGGGGCCCGTAAGCGGATACGCAGCGCGCCTCCGGCGACGCCCATGACAGCGTCCTGCTTTGCCCCCGGCTGGACCCACACGTTCAGGATCAACGCCTCGCCGGCAACGCGGTAGAAGTCCGTGCTCATAGCCCCATGAGGGGCCAGATGTTGGGCAGCACGTAGTAGTCGATCACCTGCAACAGCAGCAGGATGACCAGCGGCGAGAAATCCAGGCCGCCAAGAGGCGGGATCAAGCGCCGAACCGGCCGCAGGAGCGGCGCGTTGAGCGGGCGCAGCAGGGCGTCCATGGAGCTGCGGCCCTGGCCTATCCAGCTCATCACCACCTCCATCAGGATGGTGAGGAAGTAGAGGTTGAGCAGGATGTAGACGAGTTTGATCAGCGTCCAGAAGACGAGATAGCCCGGCGTGTAGGACAGGTACTTTCCAGGTAAGTTCGCCAGGAATGTCACAAGCAGCACATTGCCGAACTGTAGTAGCAGCACCAATACCAGCGCGGCGATGTCCATGCGGTTCCACGGCCGGATCACGCGCCTCAGCGGCAGCAGCAGGGGATTGGTGATCTTCATCATCGCCTGGGCGAGTGGGTTGTAGAAATCCGCGCGCACCTGCTGCATCAGGAAGCGCAGCATGACCGCGCCGGTGTATATGCCGAGGAGGGTGTTCAAGATGAACACCAGGGCATGGATGAGGTTATCCATCAGGGTTTTTCCTTGCCGCTTTCGCGCGAGAGTTGCCGGCCGCGGTCCCGGGCGGCGGTGAGCGCGCGCGCTACCACGGCCTTGAGTTCCCCCTCCTCGAAGACCTGCAGCGCCGCGGCGGTGGTGCCGCCGGGGGAGGTCACCTGCTTACGCAAAGCGGCCGGTGCCTCACCGGACTCCAACGCCATTCGCGCTGCGCCGAAAGCGGTCTGCAACGTCAGCTGCCGCGCCGCCTCCGACGGCAGACCGAGGCCAATGCCGGCTTCCTCAAGGAGTTCCATCAGCAGGAAAAAATATGCGGGCCCGCTGCCGGAGAGGGCGGTGACCGCGTCCATCAGGGATTCGTCCTCGATCCACAGCGCCGTGCCCACCGCCTCCAGGAGCGCCTGGGCCGTGGCGCGCTGCGCCTTGCTGACCCGGGGATTGGCCCAGAGCGCCGCAGCGCCGGCGCCAAGCAGCGCGGGGGTATTGGGCATGGCGCGCACGATAGCGAGTCCGCCGCCGAGCCAGTGCTCGAGATCAGGCGCAGCGATGCCGGCAGCGATGGAGAGGACGAGCGGCTTGCGCGCCTGGACCGCCGCCGCCACGCTCTCGGCGGCGGGCTTCATCACCTGCGGTTTCACGGCGAACACCACCACATCCGCGTCCTGCACCGCGGCGGCGCCGTCGGCGCTCATCCGTACCGGGATACGCTTGGCCATGAGTGCCCGTTGTTCCGCGCTCGGATCGGAGACGCTGATGCGCCCGGGTTTGCAGCCCCTGGCCACGAGGCCACCCACCAGGCTCCGCGCCATGTTGCCGCCGCCGATGAAGGCGATGCGCAGGTCTTCCAGCATGTATCCCTCCCGCGCTAGAGGATACCGTAAGCCGGGCGGTTCACTGCGGCTTGCGCGACCCGAAAATAGCCGTGCCGATCCTGACCAGCGTCGCGCCTTCGGCGATGGCGGATTCCAGGTCGTCGGACATACCCATCGAGAGCGTATCCAGCTGCAGGCCCTTGGCGTTCAAAGCATCCCGCAATTCGCGCAGCCGCCGGAAGGGCGCGCGTTGCGCATCCAGATCCTTCGCGGGGGCCGGGATGGCCATGAGGCCGCGGAGCTTCAGGTGTGGCAGGGCGGCGACCGCTTCCGCGAGTTCCGAGGCCCGCTCCGGCGCGACCCCGCCCTTGCTGGATTCCCCGGACACGTTCACCTGCAGGCAGACCTCGAGGGGTGGCAGGCCCGCGGGCCGCTGGTCCGAGAGGCGCCGGGCGATGCTCGCCCGGTCCACGGTGTGCACCCATTGGAAGCACTCCGCCACGGCACGGGTCTTGTTGGACTGCAGCGCGCCGATGAAATGCCAATTCACGACACGGCCGGCGAGAGCCTCCTGTTTCGGCAGGGCTTCTTGCAGGTAGTTCTCGCCGAAATCCACCTGGCCCGCCTCCATGGCGGCCAGGACGGCGGCGGCCGTCTGGGTCTTACTCACGGCCACCAGGCGCACTGATGAGGGGTCGCGTCCGGCGCGTGCCGCGGCTGCGGCGATGCGCGCACGGACGGCGGTAAGGTTCGAGGCCACGGGGTCCAGGACGGCTCTCCTTATAAGGGAGGGGGCGTGGATATGCACACAAAATGAGTCCGTTATACTCTAGCCCACCTGCCCGCCGCGTCAGGCCGGGCCGGGCCCATCGGGGCGTACGCGTCATTAAAGTCCAGGGGATAACTCAATGGCAGCCGACATCTCGCAACTGCTGGCCTTCGGCGTCAAGAACAAAGCCTCCGACCTGCATCTCTCCGCCGGTGTGCCCCCCATGATCCGGGTGGACGGCGACGTGCGCCGCATCAACATGCCGGCGCTGGAGCACAAGGACGTACACGACATGGTGTACGACATCATGAACGACAAGCAGCGCAAGGACTATGCGGAGTTCCTGGAGTGCGACTTCTCGTTCGAGATCCCCGGCCTCGCACGTTTCCGCGTCAACGCCTTCAACCAGAACCGCGGATCCGGTGCCGTGTTCCGCACCATCCCGTCCAAGATCCTCTCGCTTGAGGACCTCAACGCGCCGGCCATCTTCAAGGACATCTCCGACAACCCGCGCGGCATCGTGCTGGTGACCGGGCCCACGGGCTCGGGCAAGTCCACCACGCTCGCGGCCATGGTCAACTACAAGAACGAGAGCGAGTTCGGCCACATCCTCACCATCGAGGACCCCATCGAGTTCGTGCACGAGTCCAAGAAGTGCCTCATCAACCAGCGCGAGGTGCACCGCGACACGCTGGGCTTCAACGAGGCGCTACGCTCGGCGCTGCGCGAGGATCCGGACGTGATCCTGGTGGGCGAGATGCGCGATCTGGAGACTATCCGGCTGGCGCTCTCGGGCGCCGAGACCGGCCACTTGGTGTTCGGCACCCTGCACACCAGTTCCGCCGCCAAGACCATCGACCGTATCGTCGACGTATTCCCGGCGGCCGAGAAGGACATGGTGCGGTCCATGATCTCGGAGTCCCTGCGCGCGGTGATCTCCCAGTCGCTGCTGAAGAAGATCGGTGGTGGCCGCGTCGCGGCGCACGAGATCATGATTGGCACCGGCGCCATCCGCAACCTGATCCGCGAGAACAAGATCGCGCAGATGTATTCGGCGATCC
>DATGHI010000262.1:0-20625 GCA_035308065.1 Gammaproteobacteria bacterium
CGCACGCCGTAGCGGTCCACCCGCTGGATGGCATAGAAGCTCACGCTGCCGAGGTTGAGGACGGTGGGGGCCATGGGGTCGGGATCCGCGTCGGTGAGCAACTTGAGCGTCGTGACGGGTCTGCCCCCGCTTGTGACGCCGGCGCCGGGGGCGGCGGTGAAGCTCACGGTCTTGCCGTCGAAGTCGAACGTCCCCGCCTGCGCCGGGAAACCGGCGCTCGCGAGCTTAAGCTCGCTCTCGCCCGCGCTGCCGAAGCGGTTGGCGCCGGGCTTGAGCCAGTAGAGCCCCACGAGGGTGGTCCAGCCGTCCGGGCCGGTGACATTGGTGAGGCGCTTGGCGCGCCAAGTATCTATGTCCTGTTGATAGGCCACGGGGTCCACCTGGGAAGAGTGCCGGTTACAGGCAGCGAGCGGGAGCGCGCAGACGGCGGCAAGGAAAAATGCTTTTTTGAGCATGTGAAGTCTAGCAGGCTGGTGACCCGTTGAGACAAGCGGACGGTCCCGGGAGTTCCCGGGACCGCCGCCGGTGTGTCAGATGATATGTATCAGGTTGTCGAGGGACATCACGACGATCAAGGCCCAAGCCAGGCCCGCGCCGACGAGGCGTCCCGGCGTCAGGCCCGGGCCCTGCATCAGTCCCTGCATGTGGGCGAGGCGCGAGACCAGGAGCGTGATACCGCAGACGTGCAGGAACCAATGGGCGCTGCCCTGCACCTCCAGGAAATACAGCAGGATCAGCGATATCGGGATGTATTCCATGGCGTTGCCGTGGACGCGGATCGCCAGCAGCATGGCTTGCTTGCCGCCGTCGCCGATATCCACCTGTTGCTTGCCGCGCGTCACCGAGACGCGGATGGCCATGAAGACCGCAAGCAGGCCGCAGAGCGCGGCGTAGAGAGCCGTGATCATCTGTATCTTGTCCATGCGTTCACCTCGTTGTTGGTTACCCCTTCACGACCGGATGAATCCTCCCTGGGTCTTTCGATATCAGCCCGTATAGGCCCAGTGCCAGGGCTCGTAGGTGATGCCGTGCGGATTGTTCCGCGGATAAGACAGGCGGAAAGCGTGTTTCCCCGCGTGCTTCATGAGCCAGGCGAAGGCACTGGTGGACTCGAAGCCCTGCTCCAGCGGCGGGCAATCCGGCGCCGTGAGATCGAGGGCGCGGCCCGTGTGATGCTCGCTGTAACCCGGTGCGGCGTTGATCCTGAGCACGTCGGCGATCTTCATGCCGCGGTCGAGCTTGCGCTGGATGAGCGAGCGCTGGTAGTCCACGCCGCGGAAACCGGATACCACCAGCAGCTGGATCCCGTCCTGCTCCGCCGCGGCGCGCATCGACTGCCAGGCTTCCGCGGCCCTGGGATGGAGCCGCTGCTCACGGCCCATGACGTCGGCGCCGATGCTCACGAGTTCGGTCGTCTCCTCGCAGAGGACGAGCTTGGAGCGTTCGCCGTAGTCGGGCGGGATGCCGAGTTCCGCGTGCAGCGCGGCGATAGACTCGAGGTAGTCCCGGGGCAGGGCAGCGGTCTTGGAAGCGGAGCCGGTCTTCACTCAGTGCTTCTGGTAGGTGCCGATGAGTTCCGCTTCAGCGAGCACGTGGCCCTGCATGGCGGCTTCCAATTGGACCTTGTCCGGAGTGCGCATGTCGGGGAGCACCACGTCCAGGGCGTAGAGCTTGTGGAAATAGCGGTGGCGACCGATGGGCGGACAGGGGCCGCCGTAGCCGGTGCGTTTCCAGTCGTTCTGGCCCTCGCGGGTGCCGGCGGGCAGGTTCTTGGCGCCGCCTTCGGCGAACGCGCTCGTGGACGCGGGGATGTCGTACAGCACCCAATGCACCCAGGTCATCTTGGGCGCGGCCGGGTCCGGCGCGTCCGGGTCGTCCATGATCAGGGCGAAGCTCTTGGTGCCGGCGGGCGCTCCCGTCCAGGCGAGTGGCGGCGAGGTGTCGCCGCCCTGGCAGGTGAAACGCGCATCCATGGCGCCGTTGTGAGCGAACGCGGACGAGGTGATCTTGAACGCGGCCATGTCGGTAGCCTCCGCCGCGAGACAGGCGCCGGCCAGGCAGGTGGCGGCGAACAGCAGGCGGCTCGCGGAATTACGACTCGAGAGCATGTCTAGAGTATAGGCGTCTTCGGAATCATTCTAGGAACACCATCTTCTTCCAGATGTGCTTGCCGGTGAAGGCGTGCAGCACACTGGCACCCACGTGCAGGGCGAGATAGGTGGGAATCCAGATCCCGGCGAGCTGGTGGATCTCTTTGATGTCATGCATCCAACCGACGACCCGTACGCCGGGCGTTAGGGTCATGCTCATGAGCGTGCCGGAAGCGCCCTGCCAGGTGAACAGCACCAGTCCGAGGCTTTGCACGAAAGCATTCAGTCCCCTGTGGGTCACGGGCTCCGGTAGCTTGAAACGCAGCAGCGTGCGCAGGTCTGCCTTGACGTAGGCGAAGCGTTCGCGGGTCCAGGGGAACCAAGCTGTGAAACGCAGATGTCGTGGCCCGACGAACCCCCAGAGGAGGCGCAGCAGCAGGAAGCTCGCGAAGCACAGGCCGACGTAGAGGTGCAGCGTGTAACCGTCGTGCACCGGCTTGTGGTAATCGCCTGCGTCCTCGCCTATCCACCACGCCCACACGCCGGACACCAGGAGTCCGAGGTGCAGGATACGGGTGGGGACGTCGAGCTTCACGCCTTGATCGTTCATCTCACCTCCGTATTCAATCGCGCCCCGGCCGCGCGCCCAGGAGACGCGCCGGCAGGAACAAGAGTGCGCGCAGGAACTCGAACACCGCGTCCACCGTGAGGCCGACGAGGCGGAACGGCAGGAGCAGCAGCCACAGGATGGGATAGAACACCAGCGCGAGCAGCGCCAGCGGCCAGCACAGCACCAGCAGTATCAGCCAGAGGATGAAGCCCGGGAACCCGCGCATGCGGCGCATCATAGCAGCCCGCGGCCGTTTGTTAAGATGCGCGGATGGACGTCACCGGAATCCTGGAGCAGCTGAACCCCGCGCAACGCGAAGCGGTGACGGCAGAGGCCAAACCCACGCTGGTGCTGGCCGGCGCCGGCAGCGGCAAGACCCGGGTGCTGGTGCACCGCATCGCCTGGCTCATGCAGGTGGAGCAGGTCTCGCCCTTCGGCATCCTGGCGGTCACGTTCACCAACAAGGCGGCGGGCGAGATGCGCGCACGCGTCGAGCGCCTCATGGGCGGCTCCGCCGGCGGCATGTGGATCGGCACCTTCCATTCCATCGCCCACCGGCTCCTGCGCCAGCACTGGCGCGAGGTGGGGCTGCCCCAGACGTTCCAGATACTGGACGCGGAGGATCAGCACCGGCTCATCCGCCGGCTATTGAAGAACCTGGAGATCGACGAGTCCCGCTACCCGCCGCGCCAGGCCCAGTGGTACATAAACTCCCGCAAGGACGACGGACTGCGGGCCAAGAACATCCCGGCGAGCGAGGACCCGTTCCAGGCGACCCTGCTCAAGGTCTACCGCGCCTACGAGGTGGCCTGCGAGCGCGGTGGGCTTGTGGACTTCGCCGAGCTCCTACTGCGTGCCCACGAGCTGTGGCTCAAGAACGAGGGGTTGCTGGAGCACTACCGGCGGCGCTTCCGTCACATCCTGGTGGACGAGTTCCAGGACACCAACACCATCCAGTACGCCTCGGTGCGCATGCTCGCCGGCGAGCAGGGTATCCCGTTCGTGGTGGGCGACGACGATCAATCCATCTACGCCTGGCGCGGCGCCAAGATCGAGAACATCATGCGCTTCGAGAAAGACTTCCCCGGCACCCGCGTCATCAAGCTGGAGCAGAACTACCGCTCGACGGGCAACATCCTCAAGGCCGCCAACGCGCTCATCGCCCACAACTCCACGCGCCTCGGGAAGAACCTCTGGACCGCGGGCAACGACGGCGCGCCGCTGCACGTCTATGCCGCCTACAACGAGCAGGACGAGGCCCAGTTCGTCATCGAGCGCATCAAGCACTGGCAGGAGACCGGCGGCGTGCGCCGCGATGTGGCGGTGCTGTACCGCTCCAATGCCCAGTCGCGGGTATTCGAGGAACGACTCATGCTGGAGGCCATCCCCTACCGGGTCTACGGCGGACTGCGCTTCTTCGAGCGCCAGGAGATCAAGGACGGGCTCGCGTACCTCCGTCTGCTGGAGAACCGCGACGACGACGCCTCCTTCGAGCGGGTGATCAACGTCCCTACCCGCGGCATCGGCGCCAAGAGCCTTGACCTCCTGCGCGATACCGCGAAGCGCGACCAGCTGTCCCTGTGGAAGGCCCTGCAGTCGCTCCTGGAGGACAAGAGTCAGCCGGTGCGCGTCACCGGCGCCTTCGCCAAGTTCGCCAAGCTGCTGTACGACATGGACACGGCGGTGCGCGGCCTGCAGCTCTTCGAGCAGGTTGACCACGTTCTGCATGAGAGCGGTCTCGTGGAGCACTACAAGGCGGAGAAGGGCGAGCGCGGCGAGGCACGGGTCGAGAACCTGGAGGAGCTGGTGAGCGCGGCGCGGAGCTTCTTGCCGGAGGAACTGGAAGGCATGAGCGCGCTTTCCGCGTTCCTCTCCCACGCTGCGCTGGAGGCAGGCGAGGGCCAGGCGGAAGCCTGGGAGGACTGCGTGCAGCTGATGACACTGCACTCGGCCAAGGGTCTCGAGTTCCCGCTGGTGTTCATCTGCGGCATGGAAGACGGACTCTTTCCCCACGAGCGTTCCGCCGACGACCTCGAGGGCCTCGAGGAGGAGCGGCGCCTCTGCTACGTGGGCATGACCCGTGCCATGCAGGAGCTGTACCTGAGCTACGCCGAGCAGCGGCGTCTGCACGGCGTGGACAACTACGGCGTGCCCTCGCGTTTCTTAAGGGAGCTGCCGACAGGGCTGGTGGAGGAGATCCGGCCGCGGGTGCAGGTGGCGCGGGCTTACGGCGGCAGCGCGCCGACTGCCACGGCGTACCGGTCCTCTGGACCCACGGGGTTGCACCTCGGCCAGCGGGTGAGCCATCCCACCTTCGGCGAGGGCGTAGTGCTGGACTACGAGGGCGACGGGCCCCAGGCCCGGGTGCAGGTGAACTTCAAGGCGGCGGGATCGAAGTGGCTGGTGGTGGCCTACGCCAATCTATCGACGCTCTGAATCAATCCTCGCGCTTCCCCAGGTCGGTGTCTTCTAGTGTCTTCGAGTAATCGGTCTCCAGCACCACGCGCGCGGCCTTCTCGTCGCCGCGGGTCACCCGGAGCTTGATGCCGCCCAGGGCGATGGCGCTCGCCACCTGCACCATGTTCTCGTCGAAGAGCCGAGCCTCGATCCCTTCGGCGGAAAGCCGGCCCATGGCGATGTGGGCGTCTATGACCTTGTCAAAGGTGGCGACGGTGACGAACTCGTACATGTCGGCGGCGATGTCTTCGGGTTCGGTCGGGTCAGATGGACGACGCAGTCTCCGGGCGCCCTCCATGAAGGAAGGCATGATCACTTGCGTCAGGCGGGCCAGGGCGGCGATGCCGATCACGGGCTCCCTCGCGTCTGCCAGAAACGGCCTTGCCTTGATTAAAGCACAACGGTGGAGGGCCGGAGAAAGAAGGCAGGGAGCCGGCCTGGCGCCGGGAGCGCCGTGGGCGGTATGAGGAGTTTCCGGGCTATGCCGGGCTAGATAGAGGCAAGGCGGCGCCTGGAGCGGCGCACGCAAAGCGGGTCTGCCCGCGTTGGCGGAGACCTTTCCGGGCTTGCCTCGGAAAGGTGGAGTCTCGAAAGGCCACGAAGGGCTTTCGAGACAGCCATAAAAAAAGACCCCGGCGGCAAGGGGATACCGCCGGGGAGAGCCTTCTTGGCTGGAGGTGATTGATGCTACTGCATCAACGATGGGCGCACCGTCCGTGGACTTCTGCCTTGCCCCGGTCCTACAACACATCCGTGTCCCGCCGTTCCATGGCGGTTCAGGCGAGTGTTACTCTCCCACCGGCGGGGTCAGGCCGAAGTCAGCGCCAGCCGACAGGATTTGTAGGACTATCCCTACAAGCCCCTGGGCGGGCGGGGCCCCGTTAGAATTGGGCTTTGCAGCCCAGAACCCAGGAAGCCCCATGGCCGATCTCTACCCGACCCTGGAGCCCTACACCGTCCACCGGCTGCCCATGGACGCGCCCCACGAGATCTACGTGGAGGAGTGCGGCAATCCGAAGGGCATCCCGGCAGTGTTCGTCCACGGCGGACCCGGTGGGGGCTGCAACGCCGACAGCCGCCGTTTCTTCGACCCGAAACGCTACCGCATTGTGCTGTTCGATCAGCGCGGCTGCGGCCGTTCCAAACCCCACGCGGAACTCGTGAAGAACACCAGCCAGGATCTGGTGGCGGACATGGAACGCATCCGCGTTGTGCTCGGCATCGAGCGTTGGCTGGTGTTCGGCGGTTCCTGGGGCTCGACCCTGGGCCTGCTGTATGCGGAGACTCATCCGGACCGCACGCTGGCGTTGGTACTGCGCGGCATCTTCCTGGCGACGCAGGGCGAGCTCGACTGGTTCTACCAGTCCGGCATCAACAACATCTTCCCGGACCATTACGCCGAGTTCACGGCGTCCATCCCGCCTTCGGAACGCGGCGACCTGCTGCGCGCCTATCACCGGCGGCTTATCCACCCGGATATCGAGGTGCGTCGTAGCGCCGCAGAGGCCTGGTCGCTGTTCGAAGCGCGCTGCTCGACCCTGTTGCCGAGCGACACCCTGGTGAACTACTTCACGGAGCCCGATGTCGCCATGGCGGTGTCGCGCATCGAGAGCCATTACTTCGTGAACGGCTGCTTCCTCGAGCCCGACCAGCTGATTCGCGACGTGGACAGGCTGCGCGCCATCCCGGCGGTCATCGTGCAGGGCCGCTACGACGTGGTCTGTCCGCCGGCGTCCGCCTGGCGCCTGAAGCAGGCCTGGCCCGAGGCGGAACTGCGCCTCATCCCCGATTCCGGCCATTCTGCGAGCGAGCCCGGCACACGTGCGGCGCTCGTCGCGACCACAGATCGCTTCGCCAGCGAGCTTAGCTTCCCGTGATCGCGCTCCTGCAGCGCGTGACCGAGGCCTCGGTGACGGTGGGCGGCGGACGTGTCGCCGGCATCGGCCGCGGCCTGCTGGTGTTCATCGGCGTGGAGCAGGACGATACCGAATCCCAGGCGGACCGGCTGCTGGAGCGCCTGCTGGCCTACCGGGTGTTTCCGGACGCGGAGGGGCGCATGAACCTGGACTTGACCCAGGTGCGGGGCGGCCTCCTGCTGGTGCCGCAGTTCACCCTGGCGGCGGATACCCGCAAGGGCAACCGTCCGAGTTTCACGCCTGCCGCCCCGTCCGAGGAAGGCGCGCGCCTGTTCCGATATATATGTGTGTCCGCGGCGTCCCTGCACGCGCCGGTGGCGTCGGGGGTGTTCGGCGCCGACATGCAGGTGGCCCTGGTCAACGACGGGCCGGTGACTTTCTGGCTGGAAGTGCCTCCGGAACCTGCCGCGGCACATTGACCGGGGCGTCTTTTGGCCTATGCTATAGAAAACCCCACCCGGAACCGCCGGCGCCTCTTTACGCGCACGCCCCCGTTAGCATCCCCCAATAAACCCATGTTGCTGATACCGGCCATCGAGCTCAAAGGCGGCAAGTGCGTGCGCCGTGCCAAGGGCGGCGAGACCGTCGCCTACAGCGACGATCCGGCGGCGGTGGCGCGCCAGTGGGTCAAGGCGGGCGCACGTCGGCTTCACGTGGTGGACCTGGACAGCGCCGCATCCGGCAAACCGGCCCAAGCCGCGAGCGTGGAGAAGATCGTGGTGGCCTGCCCCGGGGTGCAAGTCCAGGCGGCGGGCGGCATGCGCAGCGAGGAAGCAGTCCAGGCGTATATGGATGCGGGCGCGGCCTTCGTGGTTCTGGCCAACCGCGCCGTGACCACGCCGCACCTCGTTAACGACCTTTGCCTCGAATACCCTGGGCACATCATCGTCGGGCTGGAATCCAAGGACGGCAAGGTGGCGACCGAAGGCTGGTCCAAGCTCGCGGATGCCGACGTCGCCGGAGCGGCCGAGCACTTCCAGCGCGAGGGTGCGGCCGCCATCCTGCACGCCGCCCTCGGCCATGGAGCCCAGGATGGCGCGCAGGTAGCCGCCGCCGCGGCGCTGGCCAAGGCCATCGCCATCCCGGTGATCTCCGCGGGCGGTGTCGCGAATTTGGAGGATGTGCGCAAGCTCTGCGCCGCGGGACAGGAACTCCTGGGCGCCCTGGTGGGCGAGCCCTTGCAGGACGGCCTGGATCTAGCGGCCGCCCAGAAGCTGGCGGACTCACTCGCAGCCAAGGCTTAAAAGCCGCTTTATTCCACGATTTCCGTTATTCCCGGCGGGCCAGGGCGGACGCTGCGCGCTAAAATACGCCTTCCACAACCCTTTTCCGGGCGGCCACGAGGTCACCTGCAGGACTTCTCCATGGAATTCAGCTTCGGCAAACTGATACTGCTCCTCATCATCATCGTGCTGGTGTTCGGCACCGCCAAACTTCCCAGGATCGGCGAAGACCTGGGCAAGGCGGTGCGCAGCTTCAAGAAGGCCATACACGAGGGCGACGATCAGGCCGGCGGCAACGCCGACGGGTCGAAGAGCGACAAGCACTGACAAAGTGCTGAGCCATGTTCGAGGGTAGCTTCTGGGAGCTTTCGCTCATCTTCGTGCTGGCGCTCGTGGTCTTCGGGCCGGAGCGCCTGCCGGGGCTCGCGCGCAGCGTGGGCCTCTGGGTCGGACGGGCTCGGGCCATGCTCCGCAATTTCAACGAGCAGCTGGAACGTGAACTCGCCGCCGAGGAGATGAGGCGCGCCGCGGCGTCGGTGCGCGACGGCCTGAAGGGCAGCGAGACCACGCAGCCCTCCCCTGATGTAACGCAACGATCTGCCGAGACCACGGTGAAGCGTGACGACGCCTGAGGCCGGTCCACCGCGAGGGGCTCCCCCAACGGGGGAGCCCCTCATCAGCCCCACGCTGATCGCCCATCTCCTGGAACTGCGCCGACGGCTGCTGCATTCCGTAGCGGCGCTCCTGATCCTGTTCGCCTGCCTGTTCCCCTTCCAGAACCAGGTGTTCGAGTGGGTGGCGCGACCCATGCTCGTGCACCTGCCCGCCGGCAGCAGCATGATCGCCACGGGGGTCGCTTCGCCGTTCATGACGCCCATGAAACTCACGTTGGTGGTGGCGCTGTTCCTGGCGGTACCGGTGTTCCTCTACCACCTCTGGCGCTTCATCTCACCGGCGCTCTACAAGAGCGAGCGGCGCATGTTCCTGCCGCTGCTGGTCTCCAGCGTGCTGTTCTTCTATTCCGGCGTGGCCTTCGCCTACTTCGTACTGTTCCCGGTGGCCTTCGCTTTCCTCACCGCCGCGGCGCCGGAGGGCGTCAAGGTGATGACCGACATCAACGCCTACCTCGATTTCGTGCTGACCATCTTCTTCGCCTTCGGCGTGGCCTTCGAGGTGCCGGTGGCCATCGTGCTCATGGTCTGGGCCGGCTTCACCTCGCCCGGGCGCCTCAAGAAGATCCGGCCTTACGCGCTCGTGGGCGCGTTTTTCATCGGCATGCTACTGGCGCCGCCGGACGTGGTGTCCATGACGCTCCTGGCCGTGCCCATCTATATGCTCTACGAGCTCGGCATGATCATGGCGAAGCTCCTGGTGCCCGGTTCACGCGAAGTGGATGCCCAGCGCGAGGCGGGTCAGGAGCCGTGATTGGATTCAAGCAAGCGCTGCACCGAAATCTTCTGAGTCACGACGTAGCGCCAAAACGTTGACGCCGGGACCTTAAACCCGGATGCTCAGCGCTGCGCATCCTAGGACCGGGGAATCCCATGGCGAACGCCGCTTCCACGAACAAGACCCTGTTCGGCCATCCGCTGGGTCTCATGAACCTGTTCTTCACCGAGGCCTTCGAGCGCTTCAGTTACTACGGCCTGCGGGCCATGCTGATCCTCTATCTCGGCGACGCGGTGATGAACCATCGCGGCGGTCTCGCCCTGGACGACAAGCAGGCCGCCGGCATCTACGCCCTGTACGTGGGTTTCGTGTACCTGCTGGCCTTGCCCGGCGGCTGGATCGCGGACCGGCTCATCGGCCAGCAACGTGCCGTGTTCTCCGGCGCCATCCTCATCGCTTTCGGTCAGTTTGCCCTGGCAGTGCCGTCGGGCGGGGTGCCGTTCGCCTGCCTGGGATTGGTACTGATAGTGCTGGGCACGGGCCTGCTCAAGCCCAACGTCAGCGTCATCGTCGGCCAGCTCTATCCCGAAGGCGGCGCGCGCCGGGACTCCGGTTTCTCGATCTTCTATTCCGGCATCAATTTGGGCGCCTTCGTGGCGCCGCTGCCGGTGAGCTACGTGGCAGAGACCTACAACTGGCACTGGGGTTATCTCTTGTGCGGCGGCGTGATGCTGGCGGGCGCCCTTTGGTTCCGTCTCACCAAGCATTGGCTGGCGGGTGCCGGGGTCGCGCCGAGCCACAGCGGCGACGCGGCGCACGATGCCCGCATCCAGCGGCGCGGCTGGACCAGCATGGCGGTGTTCCTGGTGGCGCTCGTCGCATCCGGCCTCGCGCTACAGTTCGGTTGGTTCAGCTTCGACGTCAACACGGTGGCGGGCTACACCGGTTACGGCATCTTTGCCGCGGCGATATTGTTCTTCACGTACATCCTCGTATTCGGCGGACTCACCACCGTGGAGAAGAAGCGGGTGGTGGTGATCTTCCTGCTGTTCGCCGGTGCAGCGCTCTTCTGGACCGGTTTCGAACAGGCGGGCTCCTCCCTCAACATCTTCGGCGAACGCTACACGGATCGGAGCGTGTTCGGCTACGTGTTCCCGGCCGGCTGGTTCCAGAGCGTCCAGCCCATGTTCATCATCCTGTTGTCGCCGTTCGTGGGTTACCTGTGGCTGAGGCTGGCGGCGAAAAATCTCAATCCCTCCACGCCTGTGAAGTTCGGTTTGGGGTTGATCATGATGGCGGTGGGCTTCCTGGTGATGGTGTTCGCCGCCCACGTGGCGGTGAGCGGTGTCCCGGCGGCGCCCTACTGGCTCATCGTCACCTACTTCTTCCACACCGTCGGCGAACTGCTCTTGAGCCCCGTGGGCCTGAGCGCGGTCACCAAGCTCGCGCCTCCGCGCTACGTGAGCCAGATGATGGGCACGTTCTTCATGGGGCTGTCGCTCGGCAACGTGTTCGCGGGCCTGGCGGGCGGCAAGCTCGACCCGAGCCAGATCACCCAGATGCCCGACGTGTTCATGCAGATCGTCTACCTCGGCGTGGGCGCAGGCCTCGTGTTCCTGGTCTTCAGTCCGCCCATCCGCAAGCTCATCGGCGGGGCGGAATGAAAACGCCGGCCATCCTCACGGATTGCCGGCGTCGTTGTGGGAGTGCGGTTTCTTAGGACTTCGCCAGGCGTTCCGCCCACCGATAGGTGAGATACACCACGGCGGCGAAGCCGATACCGGCAGCGAGCATCGTGTAATTGATGCTCATCCCGGCGAGGCTGAACGACGCGTTCGCGGCGGCATCGTGTAGCAGTTCGGCGGGGAAGGGATTGCCGCTGAATGCCACCCAGGCCGTGAAGCCCACCGCCAGCACACTCTCTCCCACGATCAGGCCCGAGGCCAGCAACACCCCGAGCTGTTTCATGGCATCCGGCTTGGAGGTCCGGTCTGCGCGTTTGTCGAACCACCAGCCCACCACTGCACCCACCGTCACCATGAGGGTGGACACAGTCGGCAGGTAGATGCCTAAGCCCACCGCCAGCGGCGGCAGGCGAGTGGACTGGGTGGTCTTGGACAACGCGAAGTCGATGGCGATGATGACGATGCCTATGGCGACGCCAATTCCCATCAAGTGCCATTTCTCCGGATCGTTCTGGATAACGGCCTGACCCAGGGCCGAGATCAGGCCCGCCTGGGGAGCCGGGAGGGCGTGGGCACCGGCCCCGGGCGCGCCGGCGAAACCGTAAGCCTTGTTCACGAGATCCAGCACCGGCGCGATGACGAGGGCGCTCGCGATGACGCCAATCACCAGTGCCCACTGTTGCTTGGAGGGCGTGGCATCCACCAGCTGGCCGGTCTTGAGATCCTGCAGGTTGTTGTTGGCGATGGCTGCCACGTTGAACACGATCGCCGTCACGAACAGGGCGTAGGCCACCAAGGCCTTGCCCATCTCTGGTGGCAGCGAGGACTTGACGGTCACCACCAGGAACAGCGCGGTGATGGCCACCACCAGGATGCCTATACCTGAGAGCGGGCTGTTGGAGGCGCCGATCAATCCCGCCATGTAACCGCAGACGGTGGAGACCAGGAAGCCCACCACCACCACGATGATGATGCCACCGACGGTGAGCAGCAGCGCGTGCTCGCCCAGGCCCGCAGTGGTGGCGAAGTTCCACAACAGCCAGCAGATGGGCAGGATGCAGAGCAGGGAGACGATGCCCACCTGGTCCACCGGGATGTCGTGTTCGGTACGGGGCAGGGTGTCGCCCTTGCCGGCCTTGCGTGCCTTGGAAGAGGCCATGGCACTCTTGAGGCCGCCGATGACCGGCTTGATGAGCTTGATCAGTGTCCAGATGGCGGACACGGCGATGGTTCCGGCGCCCACGAAACGCACGTATTTGCTCCAGGTGCCCAGCGCCAAGTCCCCCACGTCGTGGACGTCCGGGTGCAGGCCCATGAAGACTGGACTGAAGTGCGGCACGCCCCAGACCCAGCCGATCATGGCACCCACGAACATCGCTAGCCCTACGGTGATGCCCACCAGGTGTCCGATGCCGAACAGCGCCAGCGAGAGCTGGAAGTCGAAGCCGGAGACCGGGCTCTGCTCGTCGTTGCCGAGGCGGAAGTTCTTGGTCACGTCGCCCAAGAAGAGACGCGTCTGCACCACCACCAGGAACAGCGCCGAGACCAGCGAGCCCACCAGCACGGCCTTGAGTCCCTTGCCGCCGGATTCCACCGAATCCTTGTCCTGTGCGTCGCCGGTACCCACCTTGATCACCTCGGCACAGGCGGTCCCTTCCGGGTAGGGCAGGTCGGATTCGCTCACCAGCGCGCGGCGCAGCGGGATGGAGTACATGACGCCGAGGATGCCGCCGATGGCGCAGATGGCCACCGACTGCCAGTACGGGAAGCCGGTCCACCAGCCGATCATGATGAAACCGGGCAGCACGAAGATGATGGAGGAGAGCGTGCCTGCCGTGGAGGCGATGGTCTGGACGATGTTGTTCTCCTGGGCAGTGGAGTTGCCCAGCCAGCGCAAGAGCGCCATGGAGATCACCACCGCGGGGATGGAAGTGGAGAAGGTGAGCCCCGCCTTGAGGCCGAAGTACACGTTGGCCGCGGTGAAGACCACGCACAGCACGATGCCGATGAGGATGCCGCGGAGCGTGATTTCCTTGAGCGGCGCGAGGGCGCTCTGGGCTTGCTTGTTCATTGTGGGTCCCCAACCTTAAAGTGGCCAGTACGATAACCCATCCTACTTCGGTAGTCTCCCGCTCACCGGCATGCCAGGACCTGCACTCTGTGGAGCGTTATCCCTCTGCATCGAGGAGATGCGTTGCACGCAGAGACGGCCGGTCATGGCTGCCGGGTTCACCCGGAAAAGGAGCCTAGGTTCCACGGCTTTGATCTTCACCACTTGCTCGGACTAAATCGGGTCCTGCGCCAAGAGCTAGACACCCCCAGCGCGGGAATGGATTGTGGTGAAACAAACGTTGGACCAGTCAGGTTCCGGGGAAAGTGCTCTTTACATTCGGCGTTCCGATCCACTGATCTCCCGAAGGCCCGGTCAGCCGGGGGTCTTATGTCGCGTTTTGCAGAATGTGTCGCATTTTGTATATGCTATACGGTCCACCCTCGAAGACGTATATCCGTGAGTACACCTGTTTCCAGTCCCGGCAAGGTTTCCGCGGCGATCCGCAGCCGGGGCGCGATCCTCAAACCGCTCAGCCGGCTTGCGCCCGCTGTCCCTGAGTTGCGCCTCGAGGCCGCGCCGCCCGCCCAGGCCGTGCAGATGCCTCCGGCGAGGGACCTGAGCGAGCATCCATTGGAACTCGAACAGCCCTGGGTGCAAACCCGGTTCGGCTGGGTGTCCACGTGGCGCGCCGTCAAGGAACTTTTCGACGCCTCCCAGTTGGTGTTCCCGCGGGAGGTCAATCATCACAACGCGAAGCGTGTGCGCTTCATATTCCGTGCGCTGCGGGATTTCTCGCTCTGGCGGCATTGGCAGGGATTCCTCAAATCCTCTCCGTTCGGGGAAGTCGCACGGCATTTCGCGCGTATCTACGAGAAACCGTTCCGTCCTTACCTGCACAAGGACCTGACTCGCGCAGAATGCCTTCGCGTACTGCGCGAACATTACTTGTTCCTCCAGCGGCACGCGCCCGGCGCGCTGATCGAGGCGATGGTCAGGAACAAGCCCTTCATACTGAACGAACATTCTGTCGGCGAGCTTGAGGAACCCCTGATCCTCAACCTCACCTATGCGAGGCATATGCAGCAGGAGGGTGAGCTCACGCTTTCCCTCGGCCGCTCGGATTCCGTGGACACCTTGCACGACCACCGTTGGATCACGGCGCTTACTTTCGTCGTGCAGTACGGGGCTTCGGGATGGGAGATGTTGGTTGGCGGCATACAAGGCGGGCATACGGAGCATAGCAAGGAGGACATGAAGCTCGCGACCCATGTGTTCCACGGCATGCGGCCGAAACACCTGCTTCTGCACCTGCTGCGTGAGATTGCCGCGAGCTGGGGCATCTCCCGCATCTATGCCATCAGCGACGATGCCCACTGCTACATGCGGCGACGTTACCGCGGCCGCATCACCATCAAGAGTTCCTATGCCGAATTATGGACGGACGTGGGCGGCCGCCCCGCGGCGAACGGTTTCTATTCCCTGCCCCTGGGGCAGGGCCAGCGTTCACTTGAAGACGTGCCCAGCCGCAAGCGCGCACAGTACCGGCGCCGCTACGCACTCCTGGAACGGATGGACGCGGAAGTTCGCGGGAAGCTCTCCATCAAGCCTTAACACTCAGATAGATTTCAAAGACATGTCCGGGCTCTGGCCACAGGCCACGTATTCGATGGGCATAGCCGACGTCTGCACATGACTGCTGACTTCGCCTGTACTCGGGCAAGGGCAGTCATTCACCCATTCAGTCCGTATCGAACTGCTGCCACCACTGCAGCGGTATCGGTTGGGGCGTCGCCGGCATCGGCATAGTCGCGGCGGCGGGTTTCACCCGGAACAGGATCAACGGGTCTTCTATCTCGACTCTCATGACCTGTTCGAAGTATTTGGGGTCCGGCGCCGGCACCAGCTTCTGCGGGTCCTGTTCGCTGCCCAGCGGGATGTCGTTCGCGTCCACCAGGATGTAATCGCCCGGCTTGATTTCGCCGCCGTGGATCTCGGTGTAGAACTCGCGACTGGATCGCACATAGGGCATGGGTCCGCCCAGGTGGTAAAGCGTCAGCGAACGCGGCCATTGGAAGCTGACGATCTTGCCCGGTGCTTTCTTGACCGCCGCATCGATCAGGGCGAGGTTCCGCGGCATCTCCCACAGGTGGTTGATCTTGGGGATGAAGGTGAGCTTCGGGGTGCCGAGCAGGAGGAAGGCGAAGATGCCGAGGATGATGACGGAGATCCCACCCAACAGGCCACGCACGATGCCGTGCAGCTTGTCGGTCTTAAACACGGGTTCGATGGCAGCGAGCGCCAGGAGCGCCATGGCCGGCGCGGCAGTCAGGATGTACTTGCTCTGCTTTGAGGCAGAGAGCGTGAAGAACAGCACCGTCCACAAGGTCCAGATGAGCAGGAGCCGCCAGCGGAACTCACGGCGCACGTAGCGGAAGCCGTAATAGAGCCCGAAGGGCAGCAACAGGCAGAGGGGCATGAAATCGCCCCACACCGTCTGGAAATACAGCCACCAAGGCTGCAGATGGTCGAAGCCGACGAAGAAGCGGGTGAAGTTCTGGTAGACCAGCACCGCACGCACGAAGTCCCAGTTGATGCTGAAGCCCGCGGCAATGTACCAGGGCACGATGCCGATGAGCGCCAGCGGGATGCCGCGTCCGGGGGACATGCGCAAGATCTCCTGCCACACCCAGCCGGTGCGGTAGCGGAAGCCGCGTGGCTCGCCCGTGTCCGGTTGCATGCTGAGGTAGCCGGTGGCCACGATCTCGAGTCCCATCGCGGGCAGGGTCACGGCGATGCCCACCGGACCCTTGGCGGCAGTGGCGAGTGCCACCCCCAGCCACAATTCCCACGGGAAGGCCCGGAGCGGCCGGTCGGTGCGGATGCGGATGTAGCCGGTGAACGCGATGAGCGTGCCCAGGATCAGCAGGGAGTCCGACTGGGCCATATAAAAGTTGTAGAGCACCCCTGGCAGCGCTGCCCCGGTGAGCGGCAGCAACCACTTGGGCCAAGCCGGGAAGAGTTCCTTCTGCAGACGCGCGAGCCATACCACCCACAGGAGCAGTGCGATGTAGCCCGGCAGGCGTATGGCGGCCTCGATGGGCAGCCCCAGGGCGGCGCCGAGCAGACCCAGCCAGAAGTACAGGGGCGGGTACTCGATGTAAGGGATGCCGTTCTTGATGGGGACCAGGTATTCGTGGCGCGCCAGCATCTCGCGCACCGCCTCCGCGAAGCGCGGCTCCATCGACGGGACCAGGGGATGATTGAAGAGCGCCACTGCATAGATGCAGCTGAGCACGAGCAACAGCCAGTGGAGCGCAGCCGGTTTCTTCATGGTTCGAATACGCGCATCCGCAGCGGGTGCCCCATCATACCAACTGTGACATCATCGCCGCATGAACTATCGCCACGGCTTCCATGCGGGCAATTTCGCCGATGTGGTGAAGCATTCGCTGCTGCTTCTGCTGCTGGAAGCCCTGGGGCAGAAACCCGCACCCTGGGCCTATTTCGACACCCACGCGGGGGCGGGCGCCTATGACCTGGGTTCCGATTCCGCCCGCCGCAGCGGCGAGGCGGCCGGCGGAATCCTGCGCCTCTGGCCCGCTCGCGGGAAGCTGCCGGCCGCGGCCGAGAGCTTATGCGACATAGTCGCGGAGCTGAACCCTGGTCTGACGCCCGGAACCCTGCCACGGATCTACCCCGGTTCACCGCGAGTGGCGGCCGCCCTGGCGCGCGCGTCTGACCGTCTGATCCTGGCGGAACTCCATCCTGAGGAAGCCCGCGCGCTCAAGGCGGAATTCCAACGCGCCAGGCACGTGGCAGTGCACGAGCGGGACGGTTACGAGATGTTGCAGGCGCTCACGCCGCCCAAGGAACGCCGCGGTCTGGTGCTCATGGATGCGCCCTACGAGAAGTCGGAGGAGTTCGAACTTGCGGTTGCGGCATTGGTGTCGGCCCATGGACGCTGGGCCAGCGGCGTCTATGCCCTCTGGTATCCCATCAAGGACGACTCCGCGCGGCGCCGCTTCCTGCGGCGAGCAGAGCAGTCGGGTCTGCGCAAGCTCTTGCTCGCGGAATTCCGGCTCGCGCCCCGGGCGGACGGCCTTGCCGGCAGCGGCCTCCTGGTCCTGAACCCACCCTGGCAGGTGGACGCGGCCATGCGCGGTTGTCTTGAGGGGTTGAAACCGTTGCTGGCACCGGACGGGGGCGAGACCGAAGTCCGGTGGCTGGTGCCAGAATAGAGACTTGACAACTGACCTTCGGTCAGTACAGACTGACCAAAGGTCATTTATACAGGTCTGCTATGCCCCTGAACCGCGCCATGACCGATACCCAGAAGGAAGCGCGCCGCGCCGACATCCTCAAAGTCGCGCTGCGCCGTTTCACGCTCATGCCCTACGACTCCCTGAGCATGGCCGACACCGCCGAAGAGGCGGGCGTGGCCAAGGGCACCCTCTACCTCTATTTCAAGAGCAAGGAGGAGATGTTCCTCGCCATCGCCACCGACGAGCTCAACGCCTGGTTCGACGAAGTGGACCGGGGGCTGCACGCGGCGGGCAGCGAGGCGAGCATCGCGGGGTTTGTGGAGCTCATGGGCGAGACGCTCTCGCGTCGGCCGCAGCTGCTCCGGCTCATCGCCATCCTGCACACGGTGCTGGAGCAGAACGTGGACTATCCCACGGCGAAGCGCTTCAAGACCTGGATGAAGCAACGGGTGGAGAAGACCGGCGCGCTCTTGGAGACACACCTGCCGTTCCTGAAACCGAGCCAAGGGGCGGCGCTGCTGCTCAAGATCAACGCGCTGGTCATCGGCTTCCAGCACATGGCGGAGCCCTCGGGCGTGATGCGCCAGGTATTGGAAGAAGAGGACATGGCGCTGTTCCGCGTGGACCTGCAGAAATCCCTGCTGGAGACCCTGCGGACTCTGTTGATGGGTCTTATGTACGAAGCGAAGTATGCCAAATGAAAAATACTGTATTGCAAGGCAAGACCGCGCTTGTGACGGGTGCGTCCAGCGGCCTCGGCGCTGAGTTCGCCCGGCAGTTGGCCGGTATGGGCTGCCATCTCATATTGGTCGCCCGCCGCGAAGACCGGCTCCTGGCCATGAAGGCGGAGATCGAGGCCGCTGCGAAGACACGGGTCCATGTCATGCCCGCCGATCTCGGCGCACCCGACGCGGCGGCGGCCCTCCACCGGCAGGTCAAGGCGGCGGGGCTTGAGGTGGACGTGTTGGTCAACAACGCGGGGTTCGGCGTCTACGGCGAGCACATGCGGATCCCCTGGGAACGGGAGCGTGAGATGCTGATGCTGGACGTGGTAGCGCTCATGCAGCTCACCAAGCTCTTCGCCTCCGACATGCTGGTGCGCGGTTCGGGCTACGTGCTGCAGCTGAGCTCTATCGCGGCCTACCAGCCATCCCCCAGCTACGCCGCCTATGCCGCCACAAAGGGCGCGGTGCTGCTGTTCGGCGAAGCGCTCAACTACGAGCTGCGCAAGAGCGGCGTGGGCGTGACGGTGCTCTCGCCCGGCGTCACCGCCACGGACTTCCTGAAGGTCGCCGGGCAGAAGGCGAGCCTCTACCAGAGGCTGCTGATGATGCAGGCACCGGAGGTGGTGCGCATCGGACTCAAGGCAATGCTGAAACGCAAGCCCAGCGTGATCGCCGGCCGGCTGAACGCGCTCATCGCCTGGACCACGCGCTTCACGCCGCGCCGCTGGACCGCCGCTATCGCCTACCGCCTGATGACGATAGACTGAAAGCATGCCCTCGCTGACCGCCAGACGTCTCGGCCCTGCCGATTACCGGGTCATGCCCTGGAAGAACGGCTTGGGATCCACCGTCGAACTCGCCGTCCATCCCGCCGGAGCCAGCCTCGAGAATTTCGACTGGCGCCTCAGCATGGCGGATGTGACCAGGGATGGGGACTTCTCCCTATACCCAGGCTATGACCGCACCCTGATGCTGGCCATGGGGCGGGGACTCGAGCTCGACTTCGCCACGGCTTCCGCGCCTCAGCGCCTGCAGCGCCCAGGCGAAGCGGCACAATTCTCCGGCGATTGGCCGGCCTACTGCCGCCTGCTGGACGGGCCGGTGCGGGACTTCAACGTCATGAGCGCCCGCGGGCGCGTGGAACACGAATGCCTCGAGGTCTCCGGCACGCCCATCGAGTTCATCTGGGAGCCGGGTTTCGAGACCCTGTTCTGCCTCGGTCTCGCCGGTACCCTCGTCCTCAAGATGCCCGGCGCCGGCGAGTGGCAGCTTGCGTCCGGTGAAAGCCTGTGGCTGCCGGTGCAGGCTGGACAAGAAGGTCTCGCGAGCCTGATGGTCATGCCCCACACCCGCGAGACCCTGGGAGCGATGGTGAGGTTGCGCTCGGGATGAGCGAGGCGTTGCGGAGTCCCGGGCAGGCCCCCCGCCTTTTCAGGCTACAGCTTCTTCGAGCGTGAAGCGGTAACTGCCTGTATCCACCGGCTGGTGTTCCAGCACCCGGAACACGCAACGGCGGTCGCCGTCCTGGAAGCGCGCCTCGCGGACCACCCGCACGCCCAGGAGCCGGGTCAGCGTGGAGACGGTGACGCTACAGAGATGCGGCCGGCGCAGGGCCACGTTGAGATAGGGACAGTTCCGTTCCACCAGCACATAGCCGCGTGCGTCTTTGCGCACCGAAGTATGCGGGTCTTCCTCGAAGTAGATGCCTTTGAGGGCCTTTATGCGCTCCGGCAGGGATTTCCCCGCGAGCTTGGGCTCCCACTCCTTCACCTGCTGCTCGGTGAGGGCGGCCAGCAGCTTGATCAGGGCTTCCTGTCCCAACTGGTCCGCGACGGCGTCCACCAGGGACACCGCCAGCTTGTCGTAATTCTTGGCGAAGAGGTGCTCGCCTTCCGGCGTGAGGGCGAAGCTCACCGCCGGCCGCCCCGCGTCCCCGGTCTCGCGCAGCGCAGTACGCGCGACGGCGCCTTCCGACTCCAGGACCTGCAGCCATTGGCGCGCGCCCTCGCGGGTCATCCCAAGGCGCTCCGCCAGCTCGCCGGCGGTGGCCGCGCCCTCGCGCTTGAGGTGCTGCAACACCGCGCGGCGCGAGTCCAACGGCGGTCGTTTGGCTTTCTTCATGGGAGACGGTTCAAGGCTTGTGCGTCTGGCCGACGCCGAAATCGTACACCAGCCTTGCGCCCGCATAGGCACCGAGGCCGAGCAGCAGCCAACC
>DATGHI010000263.1:0-7495 GCA_035308065.1 Gammaproteobacteria bacterium
AGTGGAGATCGTGAAGGATGGCGATGTCTACGACGGGCGCATCGTTTGGCTGAAGGAACCGCTGTATCCGGCGGACGATGCGCAGGGCATGGGCGGCAAGCCCAAAGTCGATCGGAAGAATCCCGTCCCGGCGCTGCAGACCCGTCCCATCATCGGCCTGCCGCTGATCCAGGGTTTCAAGTACGACGGTGACAACGTCTGGAAGGGCGGCAGCATCTACGATCCGGATAGCGGCAAACTCTACAGTTGCAAGATGACCCTGATGATGGACGGGCGCCTCAAGGTGCGCGGCTACGTAGGTATTTCGCTGTTCGGGCGTACAGAGATCTGGACCCGTCCACCCCCGGACAACTCCACACCGCAGCCTTAGGCGGGCTTATGGCCCGTTGGCACTGGCGGCAGACGGCGCGCTCGAAGCGGTGGGCGCTTCCACCTGGCCGTTCGTCTTCTGGAACTGCTGTTGGACCTGGCCATTCACGGCCTTGGCCTTGTTGAGGTCCTGCACCAGCGGACTGAATACGTTGCTCTTGGAAATCTGGACCGGACCGGTACCGGGTGGCGGCGCCTTGGTGGCGGCAGCCTGATCCTGGTCGTTCGAACTGCAGGCGGCCAGGACGAGCGTCAAGTACGCCGCAAATATGTAAAGCAAGTTTTTCATGGCCACACCCCACAGGTTCAGGTGATCTTGACGCCGAATTGCCTTAGGCCGGCGAGCATCAGCGCGTAGCCCGCGAGCATAGTCACGATAGCAAGCAGCATTGCGGCGGTAAAGCCTATCCCCTGCCGCAGCAGCAGCGGCAGTGCCAGGAAGAACACCAGGGAAGGCAATACCAGCCAGAAGATGCTGAGTGACAGTGCCGAGACCTGCGCCACGCTGCGCGTGTCGACGAACAGCCAGATGATGGCGAGCAGCGACACCAGTGGCAGGGAAGCGAGCGAACCCGCCCAGGCGGGCTGGCGCTTGGCGAGTTCCGAGACGGCGACGATGATCGCCGCCGAGAGGACGAGCTTGATGATGTAGTAGACCATGCCGGCGTCACTCCTGTTCGGCGAAGCTCTCCGTAGTGTAACGCGCGAAGCACAGCCGGTCCGACCAGTGGCCCGACGGCAGGCCGGCTTTCAGGAACAGTTGGGAGAGGAAATCCTCGGGCCGGGGAAGGGATTCCCACACCGCTGGCAGGAAGGTGGCGCGGCGCGTGCCTTCCGCGAGGATCAGCCCGTCGATGCCGGGCCTGAGCCTCGCGAGCAGTTCGGCGCGATCCGCCGCGGGGAAGGGCTCCGGCGGCGAGAGCACGGAGATCTCGATATGCAGCGGCTCGAATTCCGCACGTCCCAGAGGAGGGAAGCGCGGATCGCGGAACGCCGCCGCGCGCGCGTTGTGGGCCACGTCGAGTCCCAGCGGACGTACCGCCTCCAGCACGCCGATGCAACCGCGTAGCGCGCCGTCGAGCTTCAGGGTCACAAAGCTCGCTCGCACTTCGTCCAGCACCGGAGCGGCGACCTCCGGCCGCGGCACGGACGGATCACCGTCGAGATGCCAGCGGATGGATTCGCGCGCCAGCTTGAGCAAGGCGTCACGGGTGGCGGGTTCAAGCGGCATGCAGCGCCCAGGCGCCGTAGCCCACCACCCGGTCGCGGGTGCCAGCGGTATCGCCGGAATTGCGCAAGTCCATGCGGGTGATGCGCAAGTGTTTTGCCTTCGCCAGGTTCAGCAGACCGTTGAGGGGATACGCGCCGCAGGCCTGTTCGCCTTCCAGCGGGGCCTGGAGCGCCTCGATGCGTCTTGCTGTGTCCTCGTCGAGGCGCTGGGCATCGGCATAAGGATGGTAGTGGCTCAAATCAGAACTGATCACCACGAGCGTCTCCGGCCCGCCCCAGAGACGGTCCAGCACTTCCGCCACGTCCGCGCTGGAAGCCCAACCCACTACCAGCGGCACCAGCGCGAACTCGCCGAGGCGTGCCTGTAGAAACGGCAGATGCACTTCCAGGCTGTGCTCCAAGCGGTGGGCTTCATCGGAGCGCAGCACCTGCGGCAACGCTTCCAACGTGAGCATGGCTTCCAGATCCAGCGGCACGTCGCCCAAAGGGGTCCGGAACGCGGAGACCGTGGGCAAGGCCAGGCCGCGCAGCGGCACGCGATGGGCGGGACCCAGCAGCACCACTCGGCGCACTGATGCATTCAGCAAGTTATAGGCGCGGGCGGCCACCGGCCCCGAATAGACATAGCCCGCGTGGGGCGCGATCAGGGCCTTGGGAGCGGGTCCCGCGGCGGGATTTTCATCCAGCAGTCGTGCCAAGTCCGCCCGCAAGACCCGAGGTTCCCCGGGGTAGAAGAGCCCGGCCACGGCAGGTGGCCGCGTACCGGCGGTTGTTGGCGTCATCCTCCTGCCTCCCGCGCCCTCTTAGGATACGGCTACACCGCCGTTGAATCCTGGCGCATCATGCACATATAGATAATGCTCCTAGCCGGGGACTCAAGCATCCCTGGCGGCAACTTAGGGGCCCCACGGGCCCGCAGGCACATGACAGACGGCAACGCCGGAGCGCACGCGACGAAGTACTGGCACAGGTTGGAAGACGGCCGGGTACAGTGCGACGTTTGCCCGCGCGCCTGCAAACTCCACGAGGGGCAGCGCGGCCTGTGCTTCGTGCGCGGCGCTGAGGGCGGCGAGGTGAAGCTCTACAGCTACGGCCGCTCCAGCGGTTTCTGCATCGATCCCGTCGAGAAGAAACCCCTCAACCATTTCCTGCCGGGCAGCTCGGTGCTGTCCTTCGGCACTGCCGGCTGCAACCTCGCCTGCAAGTTCTGCCAGAACTGGGACATGTCCAAGTCCCGGGAGATGGACCGGCTCATGGACAGCGCTTCGCCGCAGGATCTGGCGCGCGCCGCCCGGCGCCTGGGCTGCGCCAGCATGGCCTATACCTACAACGATCCGGTGATCTTCATGGAGTACGCCATGGACGCCGCGGACGCAGGCCATGAACTGGGCATCCGCTCCATTGCGGTGACCGCGGGCTACATGTGTGCGGAGCCGCGCCTCGAGTTCTACAAACACATGGACGCGGCCAACGTGGACCTGAAGGGTTTCACCGAGGAGTTCTACTGGAAGACCTGCGGCGGGCACCTGCAGCCGGTGCTGGAGACCCTCGAGTTCCTGAAGCACGAGACCCGGGTCTGGTTCGAGATCACCACGCTGCTGATACCGGGCCTGAACGACTCGGACACGGAACTCGAGGCGGAGACCCAATGGATCATGGAACACCTGGGGCCTGACGTGCCGCTGCACTTCACCGCCTTCCACCCCGATTACAAGATGATGGACACCTCGCCCACGCCGGCAGCGACTCTGTCCCGCGCGCGCGCCATTGCCGTGAAAAATGGCATCCATTACTGCTACACCGGCAACGTGTACGACGCGGCGGGCGGCAGCACTTACTGCCATGGCTGCGGTGTGCGGCTCATCGAGCGCGAGTGGTACGAGCTCGGTGAGTGGCGTCTGACGGAGGCCGGGCATTGTCGCGATTGCGGAACGCCGCTGCCGGGGGTGTTCGACGGCCAGCCCGGGAACTGGGGCCGCAAGCGCGTACCGGTGCGCATCTCTGCGTCAGCGCGAGCCTGAACCGGTCGCCCGGCGAAATTCTGTGAACTGCATCATGCGCCGGTGGCGTAGCCGGCCCTATAATCGTCGCCTGGGATTGCCGCACCGGATACCTCCGCATGCATATCGAGAACGGCAAGTTTTTCCACATCCACAAGCACAATTCGCCGAAATGGTTCGAAGGCGCGCGCCTGTCCTTCGGACTCGAGCCGAATAACGCCTGGCGGGCGTTCGAGGTGGCGCGGCGCGGCATCACCAACCCCAAGAGCAACGAGGTCTACACCGTCGACATGGTGGCTCTGCGGGCACTGGAGTTCTATCGCAAGCAGCGGTCCAAGGATCCCAAGCTCGCTTTCTACCACTTCGATCCGGTGGTGACCCTGGCCGAGACCCTTGACAGCCTGTTCCTCGCGACCCGCATGGTACGCGAGCTGATCTTCGAGGACGTGCGCCGCCAGATGTTCACCGCGCTGCCCTCACGCATGAGTTGCATCTGGCTCATCCCGGAGGACCCCAAGGCGGTGCGCTTCTGGCTCGACAACATACGCGGCGATTTCAAAAAGATATTCCGCGTGAACGCCGCCGGCGAGCTGCACCGTGCGACCCAGCAGATCGTCATGGGCGACACCATCTCCATGATCGAGTGGCGCCGTCGCGCGCTGGATTACTGGAACGGTGCCAAGACCGAATCCGAGGATGACGAGATTATCCTCAGCGGTGACATCGAGGTGCTGGAAGAGGTGCAGGCCAGCGAGTTCTGAGTCCTGAAGATCCGATCAGGTAAATTGCGAGCGAAACACCGACTTGATGTGAATCAGGCGCTTCTCCAGACGCTCCGCCTCGTCCTTGAGTCCCAGCTCATTCGCCAATTCGATGGCGGTATGGAAGTTGTCCTTGGCCTGGCTGTAGTCGCCGCCGGGAGAGCGGGCGTCGTACATGCGCGCGTAGGCTTCCTCGCCCCAACGCTCGAGTTGCGCGAGCCTCTCCCTGGCGTTCATGGATTCGAGGGGCGGAGGCGGCTGTGATGCCGCCGGTGGCGTCGGCACGCGGGCGCGGAACATGCGCGGCAGGATGCGGTTGAAGCGCCAAAGCCCCGCGAGGCGATTCCACAGCCCTTCGCCGTAGAGCGCGACCATCATCCCCTTTAGCCCCTGGTAGACGTCCTCGCCGTAGGGGTGCCAGAAGACGTTGCGGCGCGCGAGCTTGAGCCAGTCCGACACCACCACCTGCGGGGCGGTCACCTCCTCGAAGGCGTAACCGCCGTGGCCGCGGCCGATGCCGGAATCCCGGAACCCGCCCCAGGGCGTCTCCGTGAGCCCGTGGGAGAGCAAGTGGTCGTTCACCATCACCGCACCGGCGGACAGGCGCTGCGCCAGCCGTTCGCCTTTCCCGAGGTTCCGCGTCCACACCGAACCCGCCAGGCCGTAGATGGAATCGTTGGCGAGCTTCAGGGCCTCCTCGTCGTCTTCGACTCTCATCACGCCCAGGATCGGACCGAAGGTCTCCTCACGCATCACCTTCATGCGGTGGTTTACGTCCGTGAGCACCATGGGTGGGATGAAGTGCGGGTTCGCGCCGGCGGGCAACGCCGCCTTGGCGAACACCTTCGCGCCCTGAGCCAGGGCCTCGGTGTAGTGCTGGTTCACGGTCTCCACCTGGCGCTCGGTGCAGAGGGCGCCCACATCCTGGTCCGGACCGACTCGCAGTGCTTCGACCTTTTCCTTTAGCAGGGCCATGAACGGCGCATACACGTCCTTGTGTACGTACAGGCGTTCCACGCCTGCGCAGGACTGGCCGGCGTTGGACAGTCCCGCCCACACTGCGCCGCCGGCGGCTCGTTCCAGGTCCGCGTCGGCGCAGACGATCATGGCGTCCTTGCCGCCCAATTCCAGGGACAGTGGCTTCAAGGTGGCGGCGGCCTTGGCCATGAGTTGCTTGCCGACCCGGACCGACCCGGTGAAGAACAGCTTGTCCACGCCGGCCTGTTCCAGGAACAGGTCGCCGCACAGGGGTCCGTCCACGTTCAGGTGCTGGAACACGCCCGCGGGCAGGTCCGCCTGGGCCCAGAGCTGGGCGATCCATTCGCCCACCGGCAGGGTCTCGGGCGAGGTCTTGAAGACCACGGTGTTGCCCGCCAGCAGCGCTGGGACGATCTCGTGCATGGGGATGCCGAAGGGATAGTTCCAGGGCGAGATGATGCCCACCACGCCGTGGGGCACGCGACGCACGGTGCTGCGTTTGTTGAAGAACAGGATGGAGCCCATGGCGAGGCGGCGGGGCTTGAGATGCCCCTGGGCGTGGCGCTCGTACCAGCGGCTGCCGGTGAGGCTCGGCATGACCTCGGTGGCGAGTGCCTCCAGCCGGGTCTTGCCTACGCAGCGGCTGATCACGAGAGCGGTGGCATCCATGGAACGCACCAACGCAGCACGCATGGCGGCCACGTGACGACGGCGTTCCACCAAGGGAAGTGCGGCCCAGGCGGGCTGGGCGGCGCGGGCGCGGCGGATGGCTTCGCGCACCTCGTCGGCCGTGAACTCCCGGGTGCGGGCGATGACCTCGCCCGTGATGGGATTGCGGGTGAGGGTGTAGCCGTATTCTTCGCGAAGTTCCGCACTCATGTATCTATGATGGCGCGACATATCGCACCAGCACAAGTCGAAAAGAAGCGGTCCAGGGAAGGACCGTATTTGCTGAGATTACAAAGCGTAGAAGTAGGGCCGCCGGGCAAAAACCACGCTTTTTGGCCGGCGGGGAGAAAAAGGCAGGGAAGCCTTTTTCGATATATTCAGAACACGAATTGGGTACTTTGGATAATCGCGTCGAAGGCGACGATGACCCGTTCGCCCGGGCCGCGGAAGGGATAGACGTAGTGGATGTAATAGGGTGGGAACAGGATCAGGTCGCCTTCTTTCGGCATGATGCGTCGCGTCAGGCTCTCACCGTGATGGCGGGACACGGGATGGGGATTCAGGAACTCGATGCAACCCTCCGGCTCCGGTTTCTCCGGAACCGCCGCGTAATAGACGCCGCTGATGATGTTGCCGGTGGTGGGATGCATGTGGGGCGCCTGCCAGTCGCCCTCCGCGAGGATGTTGGCCCAGGAGACCAGGTGTGTCCGGATCTGCTTGGCCTGCTCGCCATAGACCCGGTCGACATAGGCCTGCACGCCCGGCTGCACCACCGAGTCGCGCAGCGTCTGCACCTCCGGCTCCGGGCGGTTCAGGAACATCATCTTCTTGGAAGTCTGGTAGCCGCCGTAGGTGGTGATGGTGCCGGAGAGCGCCTCGTTCTGGTCGCGGTCGTTGAGAAACTGCTTGCGCAGGCCGGCGAGGATCCCGGCGATGGCGCGGTTCACGTCGGCGACCCCTGTATGACGACTGTGCATCACCGTCAGGGGGAAATGCTCTTCGAAGCTGGCGTCGGCCTTGATATTCACTGCTTGCGGCCGGCGAGGTACAGCCAGGTCTCAACCACCGTATCGGGGTTCAGGGACACGCTCTCGATGCCCTGGTCCAGCAGCCACTTGGCGAGATCCGGATGGTCCGAGGGCCCCTGGCCGCAGATGCCGATGTACTTGCCGCGCTTGCGGCAGGCCTGAATCGCCATGCTGAGCAGCGCCTTAACCGCGTCATTGCGTTCGTCGAAGAGATGCGCGATGACACCTGAGTCCCGGTCCAGTCCCAGGGTCAGTTGCGTGAGGTCGTTGGAACCGATGGAGAAGCCGTCGAAGTGTTCCAGGAACTGATCAGCCAGCAGGGCGTTGGAGGGCAGCTCGCACATCATGATGAGCTTGAGTCCGCTGTCGCCGCGCTTCAGCCCGTTCGCGGCGAGAAGCTCGACCACCTTGCGGGCCTCGTCGACGGTGCGCACGAAGGGGATCATCACCTGCACGTTGG
>DATGHI010000264.1:0-10900 GCA_035308065.1 Gammaproteobacteria bacterium
TATCCGCCCTAAGTATCTTGTCTTCCGGCACCGTCTTCGGTGAATAGCGCTTTACGATGCGCCCGTCCTTGCCGATGAGGAACTTCTCGAAGTTCCATTGGATATCAGCGCCGCCGGTCTCGTTCCTCAGCCAGGCAAAGAGCGGATGGGCGCCGGCGCCGTTCACCTCGATCTTCGATGTCATGGGGAAGCTTACGCCGTAGTTCAGGCTGCAGAACTCCTGGATCTCCGCCTCGCTGCCCGGTTCCTGAGCGCCGAACTGGTTGCAGGGCAGGCCCAACACTACCAGACCCCGGCCCTGGTATTCGCGGAAGAGTTTCTCGAGACCCGTGTACTGGGGCGTGAGCCCGCAGGCGCTGGCCACGTTCACCACCAGCACCGTCTTGCCCTGGTAATCTTTGAGCAACTTGTGCTTGCCGTCGATGGTCTTGACGGAGAAATCGTGGAAATTGGACATGCTCGTACTCCTCGGAAGCAGGCGCCCCGGGCCACGTTTCAAAAAACGATACGCGTCCCAGCCCGCCGCCGCCAGCACCGCGAACCAGGCGAGCTGCCAGGGCCAGCGGATCTGCGGGAAGAGCATGAGGGCGAAACCGACGATGCCTGCGGCCACCGCAAAACCGAGTAGCCGCCCCCTGGGCAGGAACACATCGGCGATGGCGAGCGCTGCGGCCAGCATCCACCAGTCGAGGAAATCCAGGGATTCGACGAAGTATAAGAAGAGGTTCATGGCCTACGGACGGATCAGGCCGACTTGCGCATGGACCGTTTCTTGAGGTGCACCAGCAACAGTGAGATGGCCGCCGGCGTCATCCCCGGGATGCGGGCCGCCTGACCGAGCGTCCCGGGGCGCACCGCCGCGAGCTTCTGCCGCACTTCGTTGGACAGGCCGGAGACGGCAGCGTAGTCGAACTCGACGGGCAGCGGCGTCTCCTCTTGGCGACGGGCGCGTTCTACTTCCTCCTGCTGACGAACGATATAGCCGGCGTAACGGGCCTGGATCTCCACCTGCTCCGCCACTTCAAGCGCCACGTCCACACCGCCCACTGCCGCCAATGCCGTGAGCGATCCGTGGCTCGTACCCGGCCGGCGTAGCAATTCCAGAGCGCGGGTCTCGCGTGACAGCGGCGCGCCGAAAAGCTCCGCCGCCTGTTGATCACTCAGATCCTGGGGGCGGACAAGAATGCCCTCGAGGCGAGCGGTCTCGCGTTCGATGGCCTCACGCTTGGCGGTGAACGCGGCCCAGCGGCCGTCGTCCACGAGCCCCAGCTCCCGACCCTTCTCCGTGAGACGCAGGTCCGCGTTGTCCTCCCGCAGCATGAGCCTATGCTCCGCGCGGCTGGTGAACATGCGGTAGGGCTCCGGCGCGCCGCGGGTGATGAGGTCGTCCACCAGCACGCCGATATAGGCCTGTTCGCGTCCCGGACACCAGGGCGCCTCGTCCCGCACCTTGAGCGCCGCGTTGAGCCCAGCTAGCAGGCCCTGGGCCGCCGCTTCCTCGTAGCCGGTGGTGCCGTTGATCTGGCCGGCGAAGAACAGGCCGCCGATGAACTTGGTCTCCAGCGAGTATTTGAGGTCGCGCGGGTCGAAGTAGTCGTATTCGATGGCGTAGCCGGGACGCGTGATGTGCGCGTCCTCGAACCCCTGGATGGAGCGCACCAGCTCGAACTGTACGTCGAAGGGCAGGCTGGTGGAGATGCCATTGGGATAGACCTCGTGGGTGTCGAGGCCCTCGGGCTCGATGAAGATCTGGTGCGCGGCCTTGTCGGCGAAGCGCATGACCTTGTCTTCCACCGAGGGGCAGTAGCGCGGCCCCACTCCCTCGATGACACCGGTGTACATGGGCGAGCGGTCGAGGCCCGCCTTGATGATCTCGTGGGTGCGCGCGTTGGTATGGGTGATGTGGCAGGCCACCTGGCGCGGGTGCTCCTCGCGCTTGCCCAGGAACGAGAACACCGGTGTGGGGCTGTCGCCCTGCTGCTCGGCCAAGCCCGTGTAGTCGATGCTGCGGCCGTCAAGGCGCGGCGGCGTGCCGGTCTTCAAGCGCCCCACCCGGAACGGCAGTTCCCGGAGGCGCGCCGCCAGGCGGTTAGAGGGCGGATCGCCGGCGCGGCCGCCCTCGTGGTTCTCGAGGCCGATGTGGATGCGCCCGGCGAGGAAGGTGCCCACCGTGAGCACCACCGCCGGCGCCTCGAAGCGTATGTCCATGGCCGTCACCACACCCATGACGCGGCCGCCGTTGACCATGAGGTCATCCACCGACTGCTGGAATATGGTCAGGTTCGGCTGGTTCTCGAGGATCGAGCGGATCGCCTTCCTATAGAGAGACCGGTCCGCCTGGGCACGGGTGGCGCGCACCGCTGGTCCCTTGCTGGCATTCAGTATCCGGAAATGGATACCGGCCTGGTCCGTGGCGCGGGCCATGGCCCCGCCCAGGACGTCGATCTCCTTCACCAGGTGTCCCTTGCCGATGCCGCCGATGGCCGGGTTGCAGCTCATCTGCCCGAGCGTCTCGATGTTCTGGGTGAGCAGCAGGGTGCGCCGGCCCATGCGCGCCGCGGCGAGGGCCGCCTCGGTGCCGGCATGGCCGCCGCCCACCACGATCACGTCATATGCCTTGGGGAAATCCATAAACTAGCTGGTCCGGGAAAGTCCGGCTATTTTATGCCCAAGCACCCCGATTCCAAAGGCCCGAGCAAGGATCCCGCGAAATGCACTGGCTCTTCTACGCCTTCTCCGGGCCGGTGCTCTGGGCCGCCTCCACCCACGTGGACAAGTACCTGGTGGAACGCTACTTCAAGCACAGCAGCGTGGCGGTGCTGCTCATCTTCACCGCGCTCATCGGCCTCATCATGCTGCCCTTCATCCTTTATTGGCAGCCCGCGGTGCTAGCGGTCGGCTGGAAAGATGCGTCGGTGATCGCCTTCTCCGGCGTGCTCTACATGGCCGCCATGTACTTCTACCTGGAGGCGCTGCAGGCCAACGAGGCCTCGGTGGTGGCCCCGTTCTTCCAGGCCGGCCCGCTTTTCGGTTACGCCCTCGCCTACTTGGTGCTCGGCGAGACCCTGACTCACACGCAGCTCGGCGGCGGCGGCCTCATCGTCGTGGGCGGGCTGCTGCTTTCCGTCCATCCACGCGGCGGGCGGGTGCGCCTCAAGCTCGTGCTGCTCATGCTCTTTTGCGCGTTCACGCTCGCGGTGAGCTCGGTGATCTTCAAGGTATTCGCGGTGCGGGACGAGTTCTGGAGCACCGCCTTCTGGACCTACCTCGGCGAGGCGTTGTACGGATTCTGGCTGTTGGCCCTCCCGGCACAACGACACCAGTTCTTCGGCCTGCTCAGGATCAACACCGGTGCGGTACTCTCGGTGAACGCCGCCAACGAACTCATCAATCTGGGCGGCGGTCTCGGTATGCGTTACGCACTGCTTCTGGCTCCCTTGAGCCTGGTGCAGGCCATCGGCAGCACCACCACGCTGTTCGTATTCTTTTTCGGGGTGCTGCTGTCCGTGTTCCTGCCGAAACTAGGCCGCGAAGACCTGACGGTACGTGACCTGCTGCAGAAAGGTGTCTCGGCCCTGCTGATCGCCGCTGGCGTCTACCTTATCAATCGCTGAACCAGCCTAGGGCGCTGGGAACTGTTTGGCGATGACAGGATAGCGTGCCGTCAGGAGCGCGCGGAAGCCCGCCGGATCCATGACCTGATGCGTGACGACCTTGCCGTTCTCCACCCTCGGCGCGAGCGTACCGCTGTATCCCAGTCCGCCGGTCGGTACGTCGAAGCAACCAAGTTCACCGCTCTTTCCGGACATCTTCCACTGTCCGTATTGATAACTGGTGAAACAGTAATGCCCCGCAGGTACCGCAAACACGTAGATATTGCTGCCAACGGGGACCGCCGGGATGTTGAAATCCGAGCCCCCAGCCGAGCGCGGTTCAATAGTGACCAGGGAAAGAGGGTCATAGGTATCGAGCATGACAGCGGCCAGACCCTGTCCCTGGGACAGATGCACCATCAGGTCCTGCCTGATGGGTGTGACGCCGCAGGCCGTCAACGCCAGGAGTGCAGCGCTGGCCGCGAGCTTTCCGCATGCCTTCATGATCCTTCCTTCCGGTGACCTCGATCTTTCAGTCTACGACCACCGTCACGTACAGACGTTCATTTCGCGTGCAGTCTCCAGCGGCTGAGATCCGCCCCTTCCTTATAAGCGAGATAGATGGGCCGCTTGTCCTCGGTGCCGGCGATCTCAACCACGTGTGCGTAGCCCGCCCAGCGAAGCATGTCCTTGAGACAACGGGTGGTAGGGAACCACTTGGGCCTGTCGGTGGCGCCGTCCATCCGCACATGCAGTTGCAGATTGGAGTTCAACTCGTCATCGATCGCGATAGTCTCGATGCACAGGATGCCGCCCAAAGGCGCCACCCTTTCCAAGCCCTTGAGCGGATCGGTCAGGTGGTAGAGCAGAGCGAACATGAAGACCAAGTCGAACTGCGCCGGGCGATATCCGAGATCACTGCTACTTTCGCGCAACGTCACCTGGCGCAGTTTCAGCAAGCTCCGGTGGAACAAGACACGCAGGCGCTCGGTGAGGCCGATGCCCTCGTCGAGCCGGTAGATGTCACCGGTGCGCGCGCAGACACCCTGGATACCGAGATGGCGTTGCAACCAGCGCAACCGACGTACCGCGCTGCGCTCCGCATCCAAGCTCAGGACTTGCGCGCCGCGGCGCGCCATCTCGATACTGAAGAAGCCATCGCTGCATCCCACGTCCAAAACTCGTATTCCGCTCATGTCGGCGGGCAACACATCCTTGATCTTGTTCCAGCGTTGCAGCGGATGATCCATGGGCTGGGGTCCAGGCAAAGGCGCGACGCAACGGGTAAGCACTCCCTCGCCCACGTCGATCTGGTGGAACCAAGGACCAAGTCTGCGGACCTTGTCCAGTAGCTTCTGGTTCTGCATGTCTCGCGTACGCGGGTGAATGAAGCCGTGCGCGGAGGGTTCACTTGGCCGCGGCGTCGGCCTGCATCATACCGAAGAGGTTGCCCTCCGTGTCCTTGCAGTAGGCGAGCCAGCCGACACCGGACACCGCCATGCGCGGCACTGCGAGCTGCCCACCGCTGGTATGGACCTTCATGAGGTATACCTCCAGGTCCGAGACCGCGATGGTGCAGACGAAGGAGGCGACGCCCACGCCCTCCACCGGCGTGCCGCGCCGGAGCAATCCGCCGTCGATGCCGGGCTGGTCGGAATCGCCGGTCTTCACCACCCAGTAGTCGGCGATGGCGTTGCGGAATGCAGTGAATTCCCAACCGAAGACAGAATGGTAGAAGCGGATGGCCCGTTCCGGATCGTCGGCGTGGATCTCGAAGTGGATGACGCGCGGCATGTGCACTCCCCCGGCCACCAAGGATAGCTGCGCTGTCCCCCGGCCAACCAACCCAGCTGAAAGGCCGTTCCAGGCCTTCCTGACCCGCGGTCATTACTATGCCAAAGAAGCTTCATGATGTCTACTTTTATTGACTAAATGTAAATAATACTTGACATAGTGTCATGTATGTCATACTTTTCAGCCTATGAATGCCCTATCCCGTCTCTCTCCCGATGCCGTCACCCGGCGTTATAAGTGAAGAATCGGATCCACGTGCTGCGCGCCGAGCGCCGCTGGACCCAGGCGGAGCTCGCCGAGCGCCTCAACGTCTCGCGCCAGACCATCAACGCGCTGGAGGCGGAGAAGTACGACCCCAGCCTGCAGCTCGCGTTCGGCCTCGCGCGCCTGTTCGGCCGGCCCATGGAAGAGATCTTTCTGTTCGACGACGGACCCGAGCCGCCCGCCACCTGATAACCCGGAACGAGCCCGCGAACCATGCTCACGCGCAAATCCGCAAGACTCTGCCTGCTCGGCCTCGCCGCGCTCACGTCTCTCACCACGGTCCGTGAAACGCCGGCCGCTGTCACGGCGCCGGTCTTCAGCGACTGCCAGATCGGCGGCGGCGACTCGCCGGTGCACCTGCAGGCCCGTTGTACCAGCCTCACGGTCGCGGAGGACCGGGCCCATCCGGAGGAGCGGAAGATCCATCTCAGAGTCGCCCTGCTCAAGGCCCGTGCCAGCGAAGCCTCGCCCGATCCCCTGGTCTTCATCGCCGGCGGTCCCGGGCAAGCGTCCACCGAGGCCTTCGTGCAGGAGGCCGAGGCCTTCGACAGGATACGCGGCACCCACGACATCCTGCTGGTGGACCAGCGCGGCACCGGCGGCTCCAACCGCCTAGACTGCCCCGCCCCGCCGCCCGGCGAGGACGCCAACGGCTCTGACGCCGACATCGCCAAGGCGGCGGCCGACTGCCTGAAGCAGCTTCCGGGGGATCCGCGCTTCTACACCACCAGCGTCGCAGTGGAGGACCTGGACGCGGTGCGCGCGGCCCTGGGGTACACCGCCCTCGACCTCTATGGCATTTCCTACGGCACCCGCGTGGCGCTGCAGTACCTGCGGGAATTCCCGGCCCATACCCGCAGCGTGGTGCTGGACGGGGTGGTGCCCGCGGACCTGGCGCTGGGGCCCGGCGTATCCCTGGACGCGCAACGCGCCCTCGGGCTCATCTTCCACCGCTGCGGCGAGGACGCCGCCTGCCGCCAGGCCTTCCCCAATCCTGACATGGACTTCGCTCGCCTGGAGACGGAACTCAAGGTCCATCCCGCGTCGGTTACGCTCAGGGACCCGCTCACCGGGGCGCCGCGCACCGAGACCCTCACCTGGGACAAGCTCGCGGGCGCCGTCAGGCTCATGAGCTACCAGAGCGAGACCTCCTCGTTGCTGCCGCTCCTGATCCACCAGGCTGCGACGCAGCACGACTACGCGCCGCTCATGGGCACGGCGCTCATGTACACCGGTGAGATCGAGAGCAGTTTCGCCGAAGGCATGGGCAGCGCGGTGGTCTGTACGGAGGACGTGCCGTTCATCTCCGACGGCGCCGCCGAAGTGCAGGCCCTGCACGACACCTATCTCGGCAGCGTGAGCATGGAACTCCTGGTGAAGTCCTGCCGCTTCTGGCCGAAGGGCGTGATCACGTCCGATTTCAAGCGGCCGGTGAAATCGGACAAGCCGGTGCTGCTGCTCTCGGGCGAGGACGATCCGGTGACGCCGCCCGCCAACGCCGCCCGCGCCGCGCGCACGCTCAGCGATAGCCTGTCACTGGTGGTACCGGGCCAGGGCCACGGCAACGTCTACCGCGGCTGCGTGCCGAAGATCGTCGCCGACTTCATCGACGCCGCTTCGGTGAAGGGCCTGGACACGGCTTGCGTCAAGAAGATCAAGCCCTTCCCGTTCTTCGTGAACTTCTCGGGACCCACGCCATGATCGAAGTGAGCGGATTGAAGAAGAATTTCGGCGCCATCGCCGCGGTGCGCGGTGTGGATTTCGGCGCGCCGGATGGGCGCATCACCGGCCTGCTCGGCCCCAACGGCGCCGGCAAGTCCACCAGCTTCCGCATCATCTCCACGGTGCTCTCGCCCACGGCTGGGCGTGTGAGTGTGGACGGCCTGGATGCGCTCGCCGACCCCGAAGCGGCGCGCATGCGGCTTGGCGTGCTGCCGCACCAAAGCGGCCTTTATCCACGGCTCACCGCCCGGGAGAACATCCGCTACTACGGCGAGCTGAACGGTCTCTCCGGAGCGTCCCTCGCACGGCGCATCGACGAGCTGGTGGAACTGCTGGAGATCAGCGAGTTCGCGGACCGCCGGGCCAAGGGCTATTCCCAGGGGCAGCGCATCAAGGTGGCCCTGGCCCGCGCCCTGGTGCACGGACCCCGCAATCTGGTGCTGGACGAGCCCACTAACGGGCTCGACGTGATGGCGACGCGCGCACTGCGCGCGCTCATCCGCAAGCTCCGCGACGCGGGTCACTGCGTGCTGTTCTCGAGCCACGTGATGCAGGAGGTGGCGGCGCTCTGTGACAGCATCGTGATCATCGCCGAGGGACGTATCGTGGCGCGCGGCACCGTGGACGAGATCCGCCGCCAGACCGGCGAGACCGACCCGGAGGAAGCCTTCGTCAAGGCGGTCACCTCCCACGTGGAGGCCGCGGCATGATGCGCAAGTTCTTCACGGTCTTCAGGAAGGAAACAATCGACAACCTGCGCGACCGGCGCACGTTATTCACGGTGCTGGTCTTCGGCCCCCTATTTGGCCCACTGTTCTTCACCCTGATGATGAACACCATCGTCAACCGCGAGGTGGCGGATCTCGACCAGCCGCTCAAGCTCGCGGTGGCGGGCGCCGACCGCGCCCCGGGGCTCATGGATTACTACCGCCAGCACAACACCGAAATCGGGACGGCACCCGCTGACCCAGAGTCGGCGGTGAAGACTGGCAAGCTCGACGTGGTGCTGGTGATCCCGGCCGGCTATCCGGACGCGTTCCGCGAGGGCAAGCCGGCGCCGGTGCAGCTGGTCGTGGACCAATCCCGGGACACGGGGCGCAAGAACGTGAAACGCACCCGCGATATCCTCGACAACTATTCCCGTTCCATCGCCGCCTTGCGGCTCTTGGCGCGTGGCGTCGATCCGCGGGCGGAGGAGCCGCTGGCGATTGAGGAATCGGACGTCTCCACGCCGAAATCGCGAGCGGTGCTGGTGCTCGGCATGATGCCCTATTTCTTCCTGTTCGCCGCCATCCTCGGCGCCTTCTATCTCGCCATCGACACCACCGCCGGCGAACGCGAACGCGGCTCCCTGGAGCCGCTGCTCACCACCAGCGTATCCCGCGGCACACTGGTCACGGGCAAGCTCGCTGCGGTGGTGCTGTTCTCGGCCGTCTCCCTCGGGCTCGACGTGGCGGCGCTGGTTTGGTGCCAGGGCTTCATCCCCGCTGCCAAACTCGATATCTCCGTGGACTTCACGCCGGCTGCCGCTCTCGACACGTTCCTCGCCTGCCTACCGTTCTGCGTGTTCATCGGCGCGCTGCTGTCGGTGGTGGCGTCATTCACCAAGAGCTACAAGGAAGCCCAGACCTGGCTGTCGCTCATCATGCTGCTGCCCATGGTGCCGGTGCTCGCTATGGTGCTGTTCCCAGTGGAGCCCCGCTGGTGGATGATGCTGGTGCCGTCCATGAGCCAGGACGTGCTGGTGACGGCGCTCATCAAGGGTGAGCCTTTGAAACCGCTGTTCGTGGCACTGTCGGTCACGAGTACCCTGGCACTGGGCGCGGGGTTCACGGGCGTCGCCGTGTGGCTCTACCAGCGAGAACGGATTCTGGGCTGAGATTCTCCGGACAGCAGGCGCTGCATTATGGTAAGTAATCCGCTGAACGGTACAAAACCTGCGACGAGATGCACAGGGGCTTGAGGGCCCCTGTGGCAACCTGAGACCGGGAAACTCCCGCTTTCAGGACGGTCCCATGGGCTGGAAGATCCTCCCCGAGGACGCCAAACAGGCCTTGAGGCTCAAGCGCTTCTTCATGGCGGCGTTGTCCTACGCCCTGTGGATCGGCGTCACGTACTACTGCTATTCCCTTGGGCTCGTGGACGTGACCGAGACACAGTTCTGGCTCGCGGTCTGCGCTACCCTCGCCTGCAACCTGGTGTTCTTCGCCCTCATCCGTTCCGGCCTCAACCGCTACTGGCCCGACCCCAGCCTCACCCTGCCGCAGATGGTGGTGGCCACGGCCTGGGTGATGCTGCTCACGGCGCTGGCGCCGCGGGTGCGCGGCATCCTGCTCTTGCTCTACGTGGTGGTGTTCCTGTTCGGCGTGTTCCGCCTGCGCCGCCGCGAATACCTGGCGCTCACTGCGCTCGTACTCGTAAGCTACGGTTTCGTGGTGCTGCGCGACGTCTACGTCCAAAACGCTTGGGCGCCGCTCCCCATCGAGGCGCTGCAGTACGTGGTGCTGGCGGCCACGCTCATCTGGCTCGCGTTCTTCGGCAGCTACGTGGGCAAGCTGCGCGAGACCGTGTCGCGCCGCAACTCGGAGCTGGCCTCGGCACTGCGCATGAACCGCGAGCTCGCGATTCACGATGACCTGACCGGCACCTTCAACCGCCGCCACATCATCCACATCCTAGAGCAGGAGCAGCTGCGCGCCCAGCGCACCAGCCGCGGCTTCTGCATCTGTCTCATGGACCTCGACCATTTCAAGGACGTCAACGACCGCCACGGGCACCTGGCAGGCGACGACGTGCTCCGTCAGTTCGCCGAGCGGGTGATGAAGGAGGTGCGCTACCTGGACCGGGTCGGCCGGGACGGGGTGGACTCGGCGGGCGACGAGCAGTTCGGCCGATACGGCGGCGAGGAGTTCCTGCTAGTGCTGCCCGAGACCGGGCTGGACGGCGCGCTGGTCTGCGTCGAGCGCATCCGCCAGAAGGTGGCGGATGCCATCTTCCGTGCTGGCGGCGCGAGCGTGCGCATGACCGTGTCCTGCGGGCTCACCGCCTGCCAGCCAGGCGAGGATATGCGCGCCACCCTGGCGCGGGCCGACCAGGGCCTGTACCGAGCGAAGGATCGCGGCCGCAATCGCGTGGAGAGTGTCGCGGCCTGAACGCGCCTCATGAGTCCGTCCCAGGCGTAGACTTCAGCACAGCGCGTATCTCGGGCACTGCATGAAACTATTCAAACCCCTCTACATGTCCACATGCTTGGTCTCGATCGCCGCCTGCAGCAGCGGTCCAGCGCGTAGCGCGGATCAGGTACGCCTACTCAGCACCCCCGCCGAGGCGGCCCAGTGCAAGCGGGTGAAGGAGATCACCGAGACCGAACGCACAGGCCGGGATCTGGTCGGAAAGGCGATGCAGGAGGCCCTGGAGGATGCTGCCGCGGCCGGCGCCGATGCGTTCTACGTGCTGTCCAACTCCGTGGATCAATGGCCGGAGCAGGCCACCGTGAAAGGCGACGCTCTCGTCTGCGACAAAGCCCC
>DATGHI010000265.1:0-2599 GCA_035308065.1 Gammaproteobacteria bacterium
ATCTGCAGGCGGCCGATGGGACGGCTCTCTTCCTCGAACTGCAGGCGCTGGTTGGCCGGCTGGTAGCCACGGCCGCGCTTCACCTTGAGCTTCATGTTGAGCGAGCCGGCGCTGTTCAGGTGCGCGATCACCAGGTCCCGGTTCACGATCTCGACGTCGTGGTCGAGCTGGATGTCGGACGCTTTCACCACACCCGGGCCCTTCTTGGCGAGCGTGAGCACCGCTTCGTCGCGGGTGTGCATGCGGATGGCCAGCTGCTTCAGGTTGAGCAGGATGTCCACCACGTCCTCCTGGACGCCCTCGATGGTGGTGTACTCGTGGAGCACGCCCTCGATCTCCGCCTCGATCACGGCGGCGCCGGGCATGGAGGACAGGAGGATCCGGCGCAGCGCATTGCCGAGCGTGTGGCCGAAGCCGCGCTCCAGCGGCTCGAGCACGACGCGCGCCTGATGTTCGGACTGGGCTTGCACGCCGACGAGGCGCGGCTTCAAGAATTCGCTGACTGAACCCTGCATGGGGAAAAACCCTCTCTAAAAACCGGTTACTTGGAGTAGAGCTCGACGACGAGGTTCTCGTTGATGTCCGGCAGGAACTCGGCGCGCTCGGGCACCGCCTTGAACTTGCCGCTCATCTTCGTCTCATCCACCTCGACCCACTCCGGGAATCCGACCTGCTTGGCGATCTGCAGCGCGGACTGGATGCGCATCTGTTTCTTCGCGACCTCGCGGATAGCAATCACGTCCTCGGCCTTCACCTGGAAGGACGGGATGTTGACAATCTTGCCGTTAACCTCGATGGCCTTGTGACTCACCAGCTGGCGCGCCTCGGCGCGGGTCGCGGCGAAGCCCATGCGATAGACCACGTTGTCCAGGCGGCACTCGAGGATCTGCAGCAGCGTCTGGCCGGTGGCGCCGGTGCGGCGCGCAGCTTCCTTGTAGTAGCGGCGGAATTGCCGCTCCAAGACGCCGTACATGCGGCGCAGCTTCTGCTTCTCGCGCAGCTGGATGCCGTAGTCCGACAGGCGGTTGCGTTTGGCGCCGTGCTGGCCGGGGAGCGTCTCGATCTTGCACTTCGACTCGAGGGGGCGGACGCTGCTCTTCAGGAACAGGTCCGTGCCTTCGCGGCGCGACAGCTTGCATTTGGGTCCGAGATAACGAGCCATTATTTAACCTCTTAAACGCGGCGCTTCTTGGGCGGACGGCATCCGTTGTGCGGGATGGGCGTCACGTCCGAGATGTTCGCGATCTTGAAACCGATGTTGTGCAGAGAGCGCACGGCGGACTCGCGGCCCGGGCCGGGTCCCTTCACGTGGACTTCCAGGTTCTTGACGCCGTATTCCTGCGCGGCGATGCCGGCCTTCTCCGCCGCCACCTGCGCCGCGAACGGCGTGGACTTGCGCGAACCGCGGAAGCCGGAGCCGCCGGAGGTCGCCCAGCAGAGCACGTTGCCCTGGCGGTCGGTGATGGTGATGATGGTGTTGTTGAACGACGCGTGCACGTGGGCGATGGCGTCCACCACGGTCTTCTTGACCTTCTTGCGCACCGCGGGCGCGGCGGCAGCGCCTGCGGCCGGGGTCGTGCCGGCGGCGGGGGCGGCGCCCTCAGGGGCGGCGGTGCTCTGGGTCTTCTCGTCTGCCATGTGCTTGTCCTAGCTGGATATCGGGTTGTAGTGTTCGGAAATCAAGCCGTCGGGGCCGGCTTGGAGATGGCGGCCGCCTGCTTGCGGCGGCCCTTGCGGGTGCGCGCATTGGTGCGGGTGCGCTGGCCGCGCACCGGCATGCCGCGGCGGTGCCTGAGGCCGCGGTAGCAGCCGAGGTCCATGAGGCGCTTGATGCTCATGGACACTTCGCGGCGCAGGTCGCCTTCCACGGTGAAACGCGCCACCTGGGTGCGCAGTGCCTCGACCTCGGCGTCGGTCAAGTCCTTCACCTTGGTGTCGGGTTTCACGCCGGCCTCGGTGCAGATCCACTTGGCACGGTTGCGGCCGATGCCAAAGATGCTCTGCAAGCCGATGACGGCATGCTTGTTCGCCGGGATGTTGATGCCTGCTATACGGGCCATTTGCCTTTCCTCACCACGACCCGCCAAAGGCGGGGCGAAACCGGATAATTTTGCCTGAATTTCCCAGGTAAATCAATGCGTAACCTGGCCCTCAGCCCTGACGCTGCTTGTGCCGGGCATCGCTGCAGATCACCCGCACCACGCCGCCGCGCCGCACGATTTTGCAGTTGCGGCAGATCTTCTTGACCGAAGCACGAACTTTCATTTCTCCACTCCCGCGCGGGGCCCAAGGGGTCCCGCCTCTTATGATCCAAAATCAGCGAATCTGGCCCGCGCCGCCGTAACCCTTGAGGTTAGCCTTGCGCAAGAGCCCCTCGTACTGGTGGTACATCATGTGCGCCTGCAGTTGGGCCATGAAGTCCATCACCACCACCACGTCAATCAAGAGTGACGTGCCGCCGAAGTAGAACGGCACGTTCCAATATACGATCAGGAACTCCGGCAGCAGGCACACGGCGGTGACGTAGAGCGCGCCCCAGAGGGTGAGCTTGGTCAGCACGGTGTCGATGTAGGCCGCCGTCTGCTGGCCCGGGCGGATG
>DATGHI010000266.1:0-7645 GCA_035308065.1 Gammaproteobacteria bacterium
TGTTGCACGAGCAGGGCTTGGACGACATCGTGGTGGACCACCTGCGTATCAACGCCCGGTCGGCGAACCTCTCGGAATGGCGCCGCGTGGTGGAGGCGAAGGCCAACCCCGAAGCCGAGGTCAACGTCGCCATGGTGGGCAAGTACGTGAACCTGGCGGATGCCTACATGTCCCTGAACGAGGCGTTGCGCCACGCGGGCATACACACCCGCACGCGCGTCAAGATCCACTACATCGATTCCGAGGAAGTGGCCAAGAACGGCACCACCATGCTGCGCGGTATGGACGCGATCCTGGTGCCCGGCGGCTTCGGAGAACGCGGCATCGAGGGTAAGATTGCGGCCGCGGGCTACGCCCGCGAGAACAATATCCCCTACCTCGGCCTCTGCCTCGGTATGCAGGTGGCGGTCATCGAGTTCGCGCGCAACGTCGTTGGGCTGAAGGGAGCCCACAGCACCGAGTTCGAACGCGATACGGCGCACCCGGTCATCGCCCTCATCACCGAGTGGCGGGACCGCAGCGGCCACGTAGAAAAACGTGACGAAAAATCGGATCTCGGCGGCACCATGCGCCTCGGGGCGCAGGAATGCCTGCTCAAGGCCGGTACCCTAGCCCACAAGTGTTACGGCAAGGACAAGATCATGGAGCGCCATCGCCATCGCTACGAGTTCAATAACAATTACCTGGAGCAGTTAGAGAAGAAAGGTATGGTGTTCTCGGGCCGCTCCGTGGACGACCTGGTGGAGATGATCGAGCTCCCGAACCATACGTTCTTCATCGCCTCCCAGTTCCATCCTGAGTTCACCTCCACGCCACGGGACGGCCATCCGCTGTTCACCGGCTTCATCAAGGCGGCGCGGGCCTACGCCCAGTCCGGGCACACCCTCAAGGCGGCGCACGCATGAAGCTCTGCGGCTTCGAGGCCGGGCCGGACAAACCGTTCTTCCTCATCGCCGGGCCCGATACCTTGGAGAGCGAGCAATTGTGCCTGGATGTGGCGGGGCACCTCAAGGAGGTGACCGGCAAGCTGGGCATCCCATACGTATTCAAAGGATCTTTCGACAAGGCCAACCGCACCTCCGGCTCGAGCTACCGCGGCCCGGGCATGGAGGAGGGCCTGCGCATCCTCGCCAAAGTACAGAAAAGCGTCGGCGTACCGGTGCTGACGGACGTTCACGAGGACACGGATATCGAGACGGTGGCCAAGGTTGTGGACGTGATCCAGACTCCGGCCTTCCTCTGCCGCCAGACCAACTTCATCCGGCGCGCGGCCAAGGCGGGTAAGCCCGTCAACATCAAGAAGGGCCAGTTCCTCTCGCCGTGGGAGATGAAGAACGTGGTGGACAAGGCCAGGGGCACAGGCAATCAGCAGATCCTGGTCTGCGAGCGCGGCTTCTCATTCGGCTACAACAACCTGGTCGTCGACATGCGCGGTCTCGCGGTCATGCGCGCCACCGGCTGCCCGGTGGTATTCGACGCCACCCATTCGGTGCAGCTCCCGGGCGGGCAGGGCGGTAGTTCCGGGGGACAGCGCGAGCACATCGGCGTGCTGGCGCGCGCTGCCGTCGGCGCCGGCGTCGCCGGCGTGTTCATGGAGACGCATCCGGATCCAGACAAGGCGCTCTGCGACGGTCCCAACTCCTGGAAGCTCGCTAACATGGCGGCGTTGCTGGAGACGCTCAAGGAACTGGATACCGCCGTGAAGCGGCGCCCCTACGCCGAAGATCGACTCTGAACCGAACTTAACGTCCAAGGAACCCGGCTCATCATGGCGAAGATCATCGACATACGCGCCCGCGAGATCCTCGATTCCCGCGGCAACCCCACCGTCGAAGCGGACGTGCACCTTGACAGCGGCCATTGGGGCCGCGCCGCGGTGCCCTCCGGCGCCTCCACCGGCAGCCGCGAGGCGGTGGAACTGCGCGACGGCGACAAGAACCGCTACGGCGGCAAGGGCGTGCGGAAAGCCGTCGCCAACGTGCACGGCGAGATCCGGAAGAAGCTCAAGGGCTTCAAGGTCGAAGACCAGGAAAAGCTCGACCGGACGCTGATCGCACTGGACGGCACCGAGAACAAGTCACGGCTCGGCGCCAACGCCATCCTGGCGGTGTCCCTGGCCGCCGCGCGCGCCGCCGCCAACCGCGCGGACGTGCCACTGTTCCAGTACCTTGGCGGCAATCGCGCCGCGACCCTGCCTGTGCCGCAGATGAACATCATCAACGGTGGCGCCCATGCCGACAACAACGTGGATATCCAGGAGTTCATGATTCTGCCCGTGGGGGCGCCGGACTTCGCCGAGGCGTTGCGCTGCGGCGCCGAAGTGTTCCACGCCCTCAAGAAGGTGCTCCACGACCGCGGCCAGAACACCGCCGTGGGCGACGAGGGGGGCTTCGCGCCGGATCTCCCGTCCAACGAGGCGGCCCTCATGGCCATCATGGAGGCCATCGAACGCGCCGGCTACAAACCCGGCAAGGACATCATGTTGGGACTCGACGCTGCCAGCAACGAGTTCTACAAGGACGGCCGCTACCACCTGGAATCGGAACGCCGCCAGTACAGTTCGGCGGAGTTCGCCGACTATCTCGCGGGCTTGGTGGACCGCTTCCCTATCATCACCGTCGAGGACGGCATGGCGGAGGACGATTGGACCGGCTGGAAGATACTCACCGACAAGCTCGGTAAGCGCGTGCAGCTCGTGGGCGACGACGTGTTCGTCACCAACACGAAGATATTGAAGGAAGGCATCCAGAAGGGCATCGCCAACTCCATCCTCATCAAGGTGAACCAGATAGGCACTCTCACCGAGACTCTTGAAGCCATCAACATGGCGGTGAAGGCGGGCTACACTGCCGTGGTCTCGCACCGTTCCGGCGAGACCGAGGACTTCACCATCGCCGACATCGCCGTGGGCAGCAAGGCCACCCAGATCAAGACCGGTTCGCTGTCGCGCTCGGACCGGCTCGCCAAGTACAACCAGTTGCTGCGCATCCAGGAGACCCTGGGCGGCCGGGCGCGCTATCACGGCATGCGGGCCTTCCCCGCTGGAATCGGGGGCCGGTGAACCCGTTCAGCGGCTTCAGTTGGAAGCGGCTGGTACCGCTCATCCTCCTGCTGCTCTTGGCCATGCTCCAGTTCCAGCTTTGGTTCGGCGTGGGGAACGTGCCCGACGCCATGAAGCTCAAGCGCCAAGCCGATATCCAGGCCGCGGAGAACGCAAACCTCGCGAAGCGCAACGCCGCGCTGGCGGCGGAAGTGGCGGACCTGAAGCAGGGTCAGTCGGCCATCGAGGAGCGGGCGCGTAGCGACCTCGGCATGGTCAAGAAAGGCGAGACCTTCTACCAGATCGTGCAGGCGCCGACGCCTGCCACCCGTAAGTAAGTATGGGTGCGCGCTATTGGGCCGTGATCCCCGCAGCGGGCAGCGGCATGCGCATGGGCAGTTCCATCCCCAAGCAATACCTGTCCCTGGCGGGCCATCCAGTCATCGAGCACGTGCTCGGGATCCTGCTCGCGGAACCAAGCATCGAAGGCATAACCGTGGCCGTGGCGGCGGATGACCCATATTGGCAGCGCTACCTGCTGGCGCCACGGGCCAAGCCTCTGCGCATCGCCTCCGGCGGCGAAACCCGCGCGCGTTCGGTGCTGAATGCGCTCATGACCCTGCGCGACGAGTTGAACACTTCGGATTGGGTGCTGGTGCACGACGCCGCGCGCCCCTGCCTGCACCCGCGGGACCTGTCGCTGCTCATGCAAGTCATCGGCGACGATCCGGTGGGGGGCATCCTGGCGGCTCCGGTGGCCGATACCCTGAAGCGGGTGGATGAGGAACGCCTGGTGACAGCGACGCCTGAGCGCACCGACCTGTGGCGGGCCTTCACGCCGCAGATGTTCCGTTACGGCCTGTTGATGGATGCGCTGGAGTCGGCTATCCGCGAGGGCGAGGCACCCAGCGACGAGGCCTCGGCCATGGAGCGCCGGCGGCACCCGGTCAAGGTGGTGGAAGGCCGCGGCGACAACATCAAGATCACCCGCCCCGACGACGTGGCGTTGGCGGAGGCCATCCTCAAACACCGCGCGGGAGAGAGAACATGAGGATAGGACAGGGCTACGACGTGCACGCCTTCGCGCCCGGCGATCACGTGATGCTGGGCGGCGTGCGCATCCCCCATTCCAAGGGCGTCAAGGCCCATTCCGACGGCGATGTGCTGCTGCACGCGGTCTGCGACGCGCTCCTGGGCGCGGCGGGGCTCGGCGACATCGGTCGGCATTTCCCAGACACCGACGCCCGCTGGCGTGGCGCCGACAGCCGCAAACTCTTGCGGGAAACGGTGAAGCTAATCTCCGTGCGCGGCCTCAAGCCCGCGCAGGTGGACGTCACGGTCATCGCCGAGGCGCCCAAGCTTTCGCCCCACGTCGCGGCCATGTGTACGAACCTAGGTCAGGATCTGTCCTTGCCGCCGGACCGGGTGAACGTGAAGGCCACCACCAGCGAAGGCTTGGGGTTCATCGGCCGCGGCGAAGGCCTAGCGGCGATGGCGGTGGCACTCGTCGACGATATCGGCTGAGCCATGACTTTCGATCTCCCGGACTGGGCCCGGGCCCACGGGCCCGTGACGCTCGCGGCCCGCATCCGCTCCGTGCATGAGGATTACCGCGTGGAGGAAGTGCTCGGCTTCGCCGCCGACGGCGAGGGCCCTCACGTGTTGCTGACGGTGGAGAAACGTGGCGCCAACACCCGCTGGGTGGCGGGTCAATTGGCGCGCTTCGCTGGGCTCCCCGCACGGGAAGTGGGCTACGCAGGACTCAAGGACCGACATGCAGTGACTGTGCAGCATTTCACCCTGCCTTTGGACCGCCGGCCGGAGCCCGACTGGGCCGCCGCAGCGAATGAGAGCTTCCGGGTGCTCAAGGCCGAGCGCCACCGGCGCAAGCTCAAGACCGGCGCCCTCGAGGGCAATCGCTTCCGCCTGGTGCTGCGGGATCTCACGGGCGATACGACTCGGCTTGGCCCCAAGTTTGAGGCCATCCGCACCCGCGGCGTACCCAATTATTTTGGCGTGCAGCGCTTCGGGCGCGGGGCGGCCAACATCGCCAGGGCCGAGGCCATGCTCAGCGGGCGCCTCGCGATCCGCGACCGTACCCTGCGCGGGCTCCTCATCTCCACCGCCCGCAGCGTCATCTTCAATGCCCTGCTCTCCGAGCGGGTGACCGTCGGCAACTGGGACGCGCTGTTGCCGGGCGAAGTGCTGATGCTGGACGGCAGCCACAGCGTGTTCCGCGCACCGGAGCCGGACGCGGAATTGCAGGCCCGCCTCAAGAGCGGAGACGTACACCCCACCGGCCCCCTCTGGGGACGGGGCGAATCCATGACCACGGGCGCGGTCCACGCCTTGGAAGAGCATGCGGCGGCGCAACACGCCATGTTGGCGAACGGCCTGGTGGCAGCGGGCGTCGAGTCATCGCGCCGTGCCCTGCGGCTGCCGGTGCGCGAACTCGCCTGGCAGATCGGCGCGGAAGGCCTGATACTGGAATTCTTCCTGCCGGCAGGGGCCTACGCCACTACCGTGCTGAGGGAACTCGTTGAAACCCAGGAGGGGGACGATGCTCACGAAGCATGACCACGGCGGCGTCCTGGAGATCAGGCTCGCGCGGCCGCCGGTGAACGCACTGCATCATCCGCTGGTGCGGGAACTGCGCGCGGCCGTCGAAGCGGCGCCCGCTTCCGGCGCCCAGGCCATCGTGCTCTCGGGCGCGCCGGGCATGTATTCCGGCGGTCTGGACGTTCCCGAGCTGCTGAAGCTCGACCGCGCCGGGATGGCGCGCTTCTGGGAGGATTTCATCGCGCTCCTGCGCTGCCTCGCCGTCTCGCCCGTGCCCGTGGCGGCGGCCATCACCGGCCACAGTCCCGCCGGCGGCGCTGTGCTGGCGCTCTTCTGTGACCGGCGCATCGCTGCCCAGGGAAATTTCAAGATAGGTCTCAACGAAGTGCAGGTGGGGTTACCGGTGCCGCGGGTGATCCTGGGTGCGCTGGTGCGGCTCGTGGGGGCGCGGGAGGCGGAACATCTCGCGGTGCGCGGCCTGCTGGTCTCGCCTGACGAGGCCCTGGCCCTGGGGCTGGTGGATCAGGTGGTGGCGCCGGACGAAACGGTGCCAGAGGCGCTCGCCTGGTGCCGTGAAGTGATGGCGCTGCCACCCAAGGCCATGGCGCTCACGCGCATGGCATTGCGCGCCGACCTGAAGCTCCTGTTCGACACCCTGGGGCCCGGCAGCCAGGAGGAGATGACCGCCGTCTGGTTCAGTGAGGAGACCCAGAGGGTGTTGAGAGCACTGGTCGAAAAACTGTCGGCGAAGAAGAAGTAAATCAACTCTTTCCGAGCAGCACATAGAGGGCACCCGACCCGCCGTCCACCGGGCGCGCGGAGCAGAAGGCCAGGACTTCCTTGCGCTGCCGGAGCCAGCCGCCGAGCTTCTGCTTGATCACCGGACCGCGTGGGCCCGAGCCCAGGCCCTTGCCGTGGATGATGCGCACACAGCGGTAGCCGTGCTGTGCTGCGTCGTAAAGAAACTCCGCCACCACCGCCCGGGCGTCCTCGCTGCGCAAGCCGTGCAGATCTAGCTCCGCCCGGGCGATGAACTGGCCACGTCGCAGCTTGCGCATGAGCGCGTGTTGCACGCCGCTTTTGGCGTACCACAGGTCTTCGCCAGTGAACGCGTCGCCGTCCTGGAGGTCCAGCTTCAAGCTCTCCTCCAGCACGGCGCGCTTCTCGGCATCGGAGAAACGCGCCCGCGGCGGCGGTTTGGGACCGCGCACCGGTGCCTTCTTCTTTGCTCTGAGCGGTTTGGCATCAGCAACCGATTCACGGAACAACCGGCGCTCTTCGTCGCTCACTGTGGGCTTGCGCTGCATGGGTAACGGGCGGTCTTTTACAGTATCCTAAGCATGATTATGCATCGTGGATGGGGAGATCCTTGAGGATATTGCTGAGCAACGACGACGGCTGCCGGGCTGAGGGCCTGCGCTGCCTGGCGGATGCCCTGAAGGCCTTCGCCGCCGTCACCGTGGTGGCGCCGGACCGCAACCGCAGCGGCGCCAGCAACTCCCTGACCCTGGACGCTCCCCTGCGTCTGCACCACGATGCGCCGGGGGTGATCTGCGTGGACGGCACCCCCACTGACTGCGTGCACCTCGCCATCACCGGCCTCTTGGACGAGGCCCCGGACATGGTGGTCTCGGGCATCAATGCCGGCGCCAACCTGGGGGACGACGTGCTGTATTCCGGCACCGTGGCTGCCGCCATGGAAGGGCGCTTCCTGGGTTTCCCGGCGGTGGCTGTGTCGCTGGTGCTGGAATCGCCCGCGCCCCCGCACTTCGATACCGCTGCGCGCTTCACCTGCGAATTGGTGAAGCGGCTGCAGACGCATCCCTTGCCGGCGGATACCATCCTCAACGTCAACGTGCCGAACCTATCCTGGAATGAGATCAAGGCGGTGGAGGCCACGCGTCTCGGCCACCGCCACCGTTCCGAGCCGGTGCTGAAGGATACGGACCCGCGTGGCCGTCCCTTGTACTGGATCGGGCCGCCGGGGGCGGAGCAGGACGCAGGGCCCGGCACCGATTTCAACGCCTTGCGGCGCCGCTGCATCTC
>DATGHI010000267.1:0-3683 GCA_035308065.1 Gammaproteobacteria bacterium
TTCTCCAGCGGTACCAGCAGAGAGCGTCCGGCGTTGCGCGCCTTCAGGGCCGCCGGCAAGGCTCCGCGCACCGGTCTCAGCTCGCCGCTCAAGGAGAGTTCACCCAGGAACTCCAGGTCCTTGAATAGACCCGCATCCATCTGACCGGAAGCGGCCAGGATTCCGAGGGCGATAGGCAGGTCGAAGCGCCCACCCTCCTTCGGCAGGTCGGCGGGCGCCAGATTCACGGTGAGCTTGCGAGCGGGGAAATCGAAGCGCGAATTGATGAGCGCGCTTCGGACGCGGTCTTTGCTCTCGCGCACCGCCGCTTCCGGCAGCCCGACGATGTTCAGGGCGGGTAGCCCGTTGGATTGATGAACCTCGACGGTGACGGCGGGTGCGTCTATACCCGCTGCGGCACGGCTGAAGATCTTGGCAAGCACCGCGGCCTCCCTGCGCGGCCTTACTTACCGCTGCCGCTCTTGTTCTGTTCCTGGGCAGCGAGCGAGGCTTCGAGTTCCGCGAGCCGCTGCGACAGTTCCTCGAGCTTCTGGCGGGTGCGCGACAGGACGCCTGCCTGCACGTCGAACTCCTCGCGAGTGACGATATCGAGCTTGCCGAGGGCCGACTGCAGCACGCCGCGGAAGTTGCGTTCCAGGTCGGCCTTGAGGTCGCGCAGACCCGGCGGCACCGCATCCGATAGCTTACGCGCCAGTTCGTCTAAGATCTTCGGGTCCAGTGTCATCGGCCGTCCCCACAGGTGCGTTCTGTAATATCAGTATATATGGCCTTGGGCCCCCGCATTTCCGGCGGTGATAGACTGTATCCTTAACCCTGATAACGGCTGGATTTCAGCCTCGGATCCAAGGTTCGAGCCCTTATGAAAATGGTCGCTGCGGTCATTAAACCATTCAAATTGGACGACGTGCGCGAAGCGCTCTCGGACATCGGAGTGCAGGGCATCACGGTCACCGAGGTCAAGGGCTTCGGCCGGCAAAAGGGACATACGGAGCTTTACCGCGGCGCCGAATACGTGGTGGACTTCCTGCCCAAGGTGAAGATCGAGCTCGCGGTGCCGGACGATCTCCTGGACCGAGTGATCGAGGCGATCATGAACGCCGCCAAGACCGGCAAGATCGGCGACGGCAAGATTTTCGTTTATGGACTGGATCAGGCGATCCGCATCCGCACCGGTGAGACCGGTGCGGAGGCATTGTGAAGCGGACGCCGGGAGGAAAGATGATGAAGACACTGTTAGCCATATTCTTCAGTACATGTATGACCACCGCCTGGGCCGACACGCCTATATATAAGTGGGTGGACGCCCAGGGCGTGGTGCATTACAGCACCGAGCCCCACAGCGACAGCGCCCAACCGATCAACATCGTCAACAAGGGCACGCTGCCCGCCGCCAGCACTGCACCGGCGGCCTCCAGCGCCAACGGTCCGGGTTCAGCCGCCGCCGACGCCACGCTCACCCAGCCAACCTCAACCGACTCCTCGCTCTGCAAGTCGGCCCGCGAGACGCTGTCCAAATACCTGCACGCCGGCCAGCTTTATCAGGTGAACAACAAGGGTGAGCAGCAATCGCTCTCGGCCACGGAGCAGCAGAAGGTGCTGGATGACGCGCGCAATTACGTGAAGCAGGCCTGCGGCCCGGGAGGTGGACAATGAAGCTTCGCACGCTCACATCCCTGGCCTGCCTGGCGCTGCTCGCAGTCGCGGGCCTCGCGGCCGCGGACCAGATGTACAAGTGGGTTGACAAGGATGGCCACGTGCACTATTCCCAGACACCGCCCACAAGCACCGGCGTGCAGGCCCAGAGCGTCGACATCGGCGCACCGCCGCCGGACCCCACCACGCTGAAGAACGAGCAGAACCTGGCACAGCAGATCAAGGACAAAGACAAGCAGGCACAGGATGCAGCTCAGCAGCAACAGCAGGATGCCCAGAGGCAGGCCCAGCAGAAGAAGAATTGCGACGCGCTACACGAGCGTCTGGCAATCCTCCAGGGGCGCCGTCCCGGCACCGTGGATGCTCAAGGCAACGTCAATTACCTCTCGGATGACCAGATCCAGAAGCAGACGCAGGAATTGCAGGATCAGATCGCCAAGGAATGCAGCGGGGGCCAGTAGCGAAGCTGCGGCGGCGCTAGCGCACGGAAGCCAGCAACTCGCGCAGGAACGGCGGCAACACGAATGCCGTCTCATGCATGGCGGAGGAATAATACCGGGTGGGAAAAGCCTTCTCCTCCGCGTCGCGGCGGCGGAAGCTGTTGAGCCGCCCATCCTTCTTGCCCAGGGTGGCGGACCACCATCCTGAGGGGTAGGTGGGCTGGGGGAAGGTCAGTGTGCGCATGTCCGCGAATCCCGCGGCGCGTAGCGCGCGGTGCATGTCCACGATGGTGTCCGCGTAGAACAAAGGCGACTCGCTCTGCTGCACCAGGAGCCCGTCCGCCCGCAGCACCCTCAAGGCATCCCGGTAGAAGGACTCCGAGAACAGCTCCTCGGCCGGCCCTACGGGGTCGGTACTGTCGATGATGATGACGTCCAGGCTCGCGTCAGGCGCCCCCCGTACCCAGGGCGCGCCATCGCCGAAGCTGAGTTTGACACGGGGGTCGTCATTGGCCTCGCAGAGTTCGGGGAAATAGAGTTCGGAGAGCCGCGTCACACGTTCATCAAGCTCCACCTGCACCACCGACTCCACGCCCTTGTGCTTCAGCACCTCCCGCAGGGTGCCGCAGGCGCCGCCGCCGATGATGAGCACGCGGCGCGGCGCGGGGTGGGCGAACAGCACCGGATGCGCCAACATCTCGTGGTAGATGAAGCCGTCGCGGTCGGTGAGCATCACGCAGCCGTCGATGACCATCATGGTGCCGAAGCTGTCGGTCTCGTAGATCTCGATGTTCTGGTAGGGCGTCTGCTCCACCTGCAGGCGCCGGCCCTGGAGGGACAGGGCCACCCCCTCCTCCGCCGCGATCTCGGTGAACCAGCCGCCGTCGAGCTTCTGCATATCCGGCCGATTATACGGCCTGGACTGAGGGCCGGTTCGACCGCGTTGGCACCCGCGAAAATCGGTTCCGGCGGCATCTTTTTCAGGGGGGTCCTCCGTATACAGCGGACGGGCGCACATCATGTGCGCCCTGGAGAAAGCGGCGGGGACGCGTAGTCAGTCATGCTTGCACGGCCGATCGACTGCGGCACTTTTCAGGGGGAAGCTATTGCCGTAGTCTTGCGCGATTTCCTCAAGCCCATCCGAGCCGTCCATCCATGAGCCAGAACCCGGTCGAGGTCGCCCGCGAGCTGTACAACGTGCTGCGCTGGGGCGACGGTTATTTCGACATCAACGCCGAGGGGCACGTGGTGGTATATCCCACGCGCAAGCGCGAGGACGGCTGCGTGGACCTGCACCGCCTGGCGACCGAAGTGGGCAAGTGGGGACTCAACCTGCCGGTGCTGTTCCGCTTCGGCGACATCCTGCGTGACCGCGTTTCGCGCATCTTTGAAGCCTTCGAACAGGCGCGCCAGTACCACGAGTACAAGGGCCAATACACGCCGGTCTACCCCATCAAGGTGAACCAGCAGCACGTGGTGGTGGAGGACATCCTCAAGCACGGTGCCGACCGCGTCGGCCTCGAGGCGGGCAGCAAGCCGGAGCTGATGGCGGTGCTGGCGTTCGCTCCGCCGGGATCCACCATCGTATGC
>DATGHI010000268.1:0-16172 GCA_035308065.1 Gammaproteobacteria bacterium
GCCCTTCGTCGGGTCTGCCATGAGGTCCGCATGAAACTCACCACCAAGGGACGCTACGCCGTGACGGCACTGCTGGATCTGGCGCTGCATGACAGCGAAGGGCCGGTGTGCCTGAGCGAGATCGCCGCGCGCCAGGACATCTCGCTGCCTTATCTCGAACAATTGTTTACCCGGCTGCGCCGCCGCGGCCTGGTCGCGAGCACGCGCGGGCCGGGTGGCGGCTACAACCTGGGACGCGCTCCGGCGGCCATCGCCGTGGCCGACATCATCAGCGCCGTGGATGAATCCTTCGACGCCACCCGCTGCGGCGGCGAACGCGACTGCCACGGCGGCAAGGCCTGTCTCACCCACGAACTGTGGGCGGACCTGAGCCACGAGGTGCAACGTTTCCTGCAGGGCGTGAACCTGGAGCAGCTCATGCAGTCAAGCGCGGTGCGTAGCGCGGCGGCCCGGCAGAACCAGGAACAGGTGATCAAGTTCGTCCCGCGGAGCCGAGCGGCGTCCTGAATCTCCCGTCCTCCATGTCCATCTATCTCGACCACAACGCCACCACGCCGCTGGACCCGCGCGTCCTCGCGGCCATGCAGCCCTGGCTCGCAGGCACGCACGGCAACCCCGCGAGCGTGCATCGCTACGGGCGTGCCGCCCATGAAGCGCTGGAGGCGGCGCGCCGGCAGGTGGCGGCGCTGGTCAACGCGAAAGCCTCCCAGGTGGTGTTCACCGGAGGGGGCACCGAGGCGGACAACCTGGCCTTGAAGGGTGTCTGCAACGGAGCGCCGCGGGGACGTCTGCTGGTCGGCGCCGTGGAGCACAGCGCAGTACTCGGCCCTGCGGAAGCCCTGGCGAAGCAGGGCTGGAAAGTCGCATCCATCCCCGTGGATGGCGAGGGGCGCTACGACCTTGCCGCCCTCGACGATCTGTTGAAGGCGAATGATGTGAGGTTGGTGTCGGCCATGTTGGCAAACAACGAGACTGGCGTGATCCAGGACATCCCCGCAGTGGCGAAGCGTGTGCAGGCCGCAGGCGCGCTTTTGCACTGCGATGCGGTGCAGGCGGCAGGAAAGTTGCCGCTGGATTTCACTGCGCTGGGCGCGGACCTAATGACGCTCTCGGCCCACAAGATCAACGGTCCACGGGGCGTGGGGGCGCTCATCATGGACCGGCGCGTGGACCTGGTGCCTCTGGTGCACGGCGGAGGCCAGGAGCAGGGCCTGCGCGGGGGCACCGAGGATCTGGCGGGCATCGTGGGTTTCGGCCGTGGGGCGGAACTCGCTCAGGCGGAGTTGCCGGAACGGGTGACCCACGCTCGCAAGCTCCGTGATGCGATGGAGGCAGAGGTGAAACGGCTACCCGGCGTGCGGGTGTTTTCCGCGGGTGCGGAGCGGCTCAATAACACCTTGCAGTTCGGTATCGCCGGGCTCGACGGCGAGTGGCTGGTGATGGAGTTGGACAAGCGCGGCATCGCGGTCTCTAGCGGTTCCGCCTGCCACAGTGGCAGCGGCGAACCGAGCCACGTGCTCACGGCCATGGGCCTGGAACCGGCGGTCGCCAAGGGTGCCCTGCGGGTGAGCTTCGGCGTGGGCAACACCGAGGCGGACGTCGCCGCCGCCGCGGCGGCCTTGAGGGACATCGTCGCCGGCGCGGGCAAGCGCGTGGCGGCGGTGGGCTGGTGAGTCCGTGACCATCTACATGGATTACGCCGCCACCACGCCGGTGGATCCGCGGGTGGCGGAGAAGATGGCGGCCTGCCTCACCCTAGAAGGCAACTTCGCGAACCCTGCCTCGACCCACGGGCCGGGACGGGCCGCGCGGGCATCTGTAGAGACGGCCCGCGCTCAGGTGGCGGCGCTGGTGGACGCGGAACCGGGGGAGATCGTGTTCACCTCCGGCGCCACCGAATCGGACAACCTCGCAGTCAAAGGCGTGGCCCATTTCCACCGCGACCGCGGCAAGCACATCATCACCTCGCGCATCGAGCACAAGGCGGTACTGGATGCCGCGAAGCAGCTGGAACGAGAGGGTTTCGAAGTCACCTGGCTCAAGCCCGACGCGGACGGTCTGATACAGCCGGAGAGGGTCAAGGCGGCACTGCGTCCCGACACCACGCTGGTGTCTATCATGCATGCCAACAACGAGATCGGCACGGTGAACGACATTGCCGCCATCGGCAGCTTGGTCCGCGCCCATGGCGCAGTCTTCCACGTGGATGCGGCCCAGAGCGCGGGCAAGATCCCCATCGACCTCAAGCGGCTCGACGTGGGTCTCATGTCCTTCGCCGCCCACAAGGTCTACGGGCCGAAAGGCATCGGTGCGCTCTACGTGCGGCGCGAACCCAAGGTGAACCTGGAGCCCCTGATCCACGGCGGCGGACACGAGCGCGGCTTGCGCTCCGGCACCCTCGCCACCCACCAGATCGTGGGCATGGGCGAGGCCTTCCGGCTGGCGAAGGAACACCTGGCCGAGGAGGGGCGGCGCATCGGCGCCTTGCGCAACCGGTTGTGGACGGGACTCAAGGCCGCCATACCCGGCGTGCTGCTCAACGGCCATCCCACGCAGCACATCCCGGGCGTGATCAACCTGAGCTTTCCGGGCGTTGAGGGGGAAAGCCTGCTCTACGCCTGCCAGGAGCTCGCCGTGTCCAGCGGTTCCGCCTGCAATGCCGCGGACCAGGAGCCATCCTATGTGCTGCGCGCCCTGGGACGGGACGACCAGCTTGCCGGCAGCAGCCTGCGCTTCAGCCTCGGCCGGTTCACCACCGAAGCGGAGGTGGACCAGGCGGTGGCGATGGTGGCCCGGGAATACCAGCGCCTGAAGGCGCTCGCGGCTTGAATCCCATGGGCGGCAACCCCATGGAATACAGCGAGGCAGTGCTCGCGCACTTCCGCGCCCCGAAGAACGCCGGGGAGTTCCCGGCCGGGACGCGCGGCGTGCTCTTAGGGCAGGCCGGCACCAAGAAGCGCGGACGCGAGATCCATCTCGAGCTCAAGCTTGGAGCCGATGGGCGCATCGAGGGCTGCCGCTACCGGATTTACGGCTGTCCCGCCACGGTAGCCCTGTGCTCGCTGCTGAGCGAGCGCCTGCCGGGCCTCCTGCCAGCGGAAGCGCTGACGATGAGCGGCCTCAAGCTCGCGGCGGAACTGGGGCTGCCGCCCCCCAAGCGCGACGCGGCCCTACTCCTGGAGGACGCCTTGAGGGATGCCCTCAAGGGTTACAATATGACCGAATCACGCGAGGCGATCTAAAGACCATGGCCATCACCCTCACCCCCAGCGCTGTGGAGCGCGTGAAAGACCACCTGCACCAGCAGGCGGGCGCCGTGGGCCTGCGCCTGGGCGTGAAGAAGACCGGCTGTTCGGGCTTCGCCTACGTGGTTGATTACGCCAAGGGCCAGAGCGCCAACGACGTGGTGTTCGAGGATCAGGGCGTGAAGGTGGTGGTGGACCGGGAGAGCTTGGCCCTGCTGGACGGCACCCAGGTGGACTACGTGCGCAAGGGCCTGAACGAGTCCTTCCAGTTCAATAACCCCAACGTGAAGGACGAGTGCGGGTGCGGTGAGAGTTTTACCGTCTGATCGGTCTTTTACGCCGAAAACCCTGTCCAATTACCTGATTTCATTGCCTGAACCGGCCTCCAGCCGGTAAAATCCCCCGTCTGAAAATCGCCGGAAGTCCCGGGCCTTAAGAGGGCTCCAGGGCGGGCTGACCCGCCTCGCTCGCCCAGTGGCCTCGCCTCCGGCTCCCATCCACCCAGTGTCCGGAGATAAGTTTCGTGGCCATCGAACGCACCCTGTCCATCGTCAAACCCGACGGCGTGGCGAAGAACCTCATCGGTGAGGTCTACGCCCGCTTCGAGAAAGCCGGCCTCAAGATCGTCGCCGCCCGCATGCTGCACTTGACCCGCGCCCAGGCGGAAGGTTTCTACGCGGTACACCGCGAGCGCCCCTTCTTCAAACCACTGGTGGACTTCATGATCTCCGGCCCGGTGATGGTCACGGCACTGGAAGGCGAGGGCGCCATCCTCAAGAACCGCGACATCATGGGCGCCACCGACCCGAAGAAGGCCGCCAAGGGCACCATCCGCGGCGACTTCGCCCAGACGGTGGACGAGAACATGGTGCATGGCTCCGATGCCGCCGAGACGGCGCGCCAGGAGATCGCGTATTTCTTCTCCGAACTGGACATCTGCGCCCGCACGCGCTGAACCGAACATGGAAGGCGACGACCACAAGCTGAACCTGCTGGGCCTGGACCGCCAGGCACTGGAGGCGTTCTTCGTCGGGCTTGGCGAGAAGCCGTTCCGCGCGCGCCAGTTGATGAAGTGGGTCTACCACCAAGGTGTCGCCGACTTCGACGCCATGACAGACCTCGGCAAGGCACTGCGGGAGAAACTCAAGGCCGTCGCCGAAGTGCGTCCACCGGAGGTGCTCACCGAGCAGCTCTCGGAGGACGGCACCCGCAAGTGGCTGCTGCGCATGGACGCCGCCAACAACATCGAGACGGTGTTGATCCCGGAGGGCGACCGCGAAGTGGATGATGGATTGCCAGAGCCTGATGCTGACGACCAGCATGGCACAACGTCTATGTCGGTCGCCCGCGCCCACTCCGCTGGCCGAGCCCCCAAAGGGGGCCCCTCGGCCGACGCTTCGGGGCGCTACCGCGGCACGTTGTGCATCTCCTCGCAGGTGGGCTGCGCCATGGATTGCAGCTTCTGCGCCACCGGCAAGCAGGGTTTCAACCGCAACTTGACGGCGGCGGAGATCATCGGCCAGGTGTGGATGGCGAACCAGCGGCTCGGCGCGAAACCAGGCAGCGACCGGGCGATCACTAACATCGTGTTCATGGGCATGGGCGAACCGCTCGCCAATTACAAGCACGTGATCACAGCCATCAAGGTACTGGTGGACGATTTCGGCTACGGCCTTTCCAAGCGCCGCGTCACCGTGAGCACCTCCGGGCTGGTGCCGAACATGTACAAGCTCGCCGAGGATTGCGACGTAGCGCTGGCGGTATCGCTGCACGCGGCCGATGACCCCTTGCGCGACGTGCTTGTGCCCATCAACAAGGTGCATCCCATCGCCGAGCTGATGCAGGCCTGCCGCGACTACGTGGATGCCAAGGACCACCGCCACGTGCACGTGACCTTCGAGTACGTGATGCTGGAAGGTGTGAACGACAGCCTGGAACACGCGAAGCGACTCGCGGAAGTGGTCAAAGATGTGCCCTGCAAGGTGAACCTAATCCCCTTCAATTCCTTCCCGGGAACCGAATACCGCCGCACGCCCCAGGCCGCCATCGACCGTTTCGGCGAGCTGCTGTGGCAGAAGGGCATCGTGACCATCACCCGCCGCACCCGTGGCGACGACATCGACGCTGCCTGCGGCCAGCTGGCCGGAAAGGTGAAGGACCGCATCCGCCGCGCGGAACGCCGCGCCGAATCCCTGGAGGCACAGCCATGATCCGTCCTCTCCGCCTAGCGGCTGTATACCTGCTGTTGCTCGCGGGTTGCGTGAGCACCCCCGATACCCAGTTTCAGGGCGATCAGGTGTCCTTGAAGCGCGCTTCCCAGGACAACGTGGCGCTCGGGTTGCAATACATGCAGCAGGGCAATCGCGACGTGGCCATGCAGAAGATCCAGAAGGCCATCCAGCAGGATCCGGACAATGCCAATGCTTACGTCGCGGAGGCGTTACTCTACAACGCAATCGGCGATACGGACCGTGCGGACGACGCCTATCACGTGGCCATGCGCAAGGCATCGGATGACCCGCAGATCCTGAACAACTACGCGGTGTTCCTCTGCCAGCACGGCAAAGCCAAGCAGTCGCTGTCCTATTTCATCAAGGCGGCTACGAATCCGTTGTACTCGACGCCGGATGCCGCTTACACCAACGCCGGAGTGTGCGCCAGCTATGTCCCGGATATGGCGGACGCAGAGCAGTATTTCCGCAAGGCGCTGGAGATCAACCAGAATTTCCCCGAAGCGCTCTACCAGATGGCGCAGTTGACCTACAACCAGAAGAAATACCTGGAGGCGCGCGCCTTCATCGAACGCTACAACCAGGTGGCACAGCCGCGGCCCGAGGTGTTGCTCCTCGGCGTGCGCACCGAGCGTGCGCTCGGCAACCAGCAGGGGGCGACGGACTATGCGAAGCAGCTCATCAAGCTGTTTCCGGCCTCACCGCAGGTACAAGAACTCGATCAGGCGGAAACCCATGGCGGATAACCCGGCAGAGGGCATAGAGGGCCCTGGCGCCGACCTGCGCAGCGCACGCGAGGCCCGTGGCCTCTCCGTGCACCAGGTGGCGGTGGAGTTGCACGTCAGCGATACCTTCATCAATGCCCTGGAGCGCGGCGACTACACGGTCCTGGGCGAGCCGGTGTTCGTGCGCGGCCACCTGCGCAACTACGCGCGCGCCGTGGGTGTGCCCGAGGGTCAGGTACTCGGCGCCTACGAGCAGGCGCAGAACAAGCCGACGTCGCCGAAGCTCGTCACCCAGCACAGCCTCGCGAGCGGCATGAATCTGCGCACACGGGAATGGACTTTGCGCGCCGCCAGTGGTGCCGTGGTGATCGTGCTCCTGGTGCTGGCGGGATCCTGGTGGGAGCGCCGCCCGGATGAGACCGCCGTCCCTTCCATGGCCGTGACCCAGCCCGTGAGCACACCGGCCCCCTCGACCGCGCCGGCACCCGTGGCGACACTCACGGATCTCGCCGACAACCAGGCTCCGGCTCAGAAACCAGCCGGCGCGCAGAAAGAGACGCCGAAGCCGGCTGAGCCAGCTGCCCCGCAAACCAGGCTCGCAAGCACCGAGATTGCACCGGTGACGCACGTGCAGCGCACTAATCCTCCGGCGACTCCGGTATCTGTGGAGAGCCATGCACAGCAGGCGGTGATCGGGCCTGGAGAGGCGAAGAACCTGACGCACGTGAAGTTCACGCTGGGCGCGGCTTCGTGGATCGAGGTCTATGACAACAACGGCAAGCGCCTGTACTACGACTTGGCACCGGCGGGGGACTCGCTGGAACTCTCCGGTGCGGGACCGTTGCAGGTGTTCCTCGGCAACGCACCCGGAGTCAGCATCGAGCTCAACGGTGCGCCCTTCGATCTGAAACCATACGCGCGCACGGACAACACCGCGCGCTTCAAGCTCGGCGAAGCCGGCAACTGACGGGACGGCGGTAAACCCACTTGGCCAAATTCATCGAGCCTGTCCGGGGCATGAACGACATATTGCCCGAGGCGACGCCGCGATGGCAGCTGCTGGAGTGCGTGGTCCGCGAAGTGCTGGAGTCCTACGGCTACCGCGAAATACGTCTCCCGGTGGTGGAGAAGACGGAGCTCTTCAAGCGCTCCATCGGCGATGCCACCGACATCGTCGAGAAGGAGATGTACACGTTCATCGACCGCAGCGAGGAAAGCCTGACGCTGCGGCCCGAGGCGACCGCCGGTATGGTGCGCGCGGGGCTCACCAACGGCTTGCTCTACAACCAGGTGCAGCGCCTGTGGTGCGCCGGACCCATGTTCCGGCACGAACGCCCGCAGAAAGGACGCTACCGCCAATTCCACCAGATCGACGTGGAGGCTTTCGGGCTCGCGGGACCGGACATCGACGCGGAACTGATCCTGATGAGCGCGCGACTGTGGAAGCGGCTCGGCATCAAGGAGGTGAAGCTGCAGATCAACTCTTTGGGTACGCCGCAGTCCCGGTCGGCCTACCGGGAGAAACTGCTTGCCTACCTCGAGCGGCAGCGCGACAGGCTTGACGAGGACAGCAAACGCCGGCTGGGGACGAATCCGCTCCGGGTGCTGGACAGCAAGGATCCGGCCATGCGCGAGGTGATCGCCGGGGCGCCGAACCTGCTGGACCACCTGGACTCTGAATCGCGGGAGCACCTGGAGGGCTTGAAGCGGCTCTTGGACGACGCGGGCGTGGCCTACACGCTGGACCCGCGGCTGGTGCGGGGACTCGATTACTACACACGCACGGTGTTCGAGTGGATCACCACGCGTCTCGGTGCACAGGATGCAGTCTGCTCCGGCGGCCGTTACGACGGGCTGGTGGAGCATCTGGGTGGCAAGCCGACCCCAGGCATCGGTTTCGCCATGGGCGTGGAGCGCTTGGTGGCTCTCATGGAGGAAGAGGGTGTGGCGGCGCCCCAGGATGGGCCGCAGGTTTATATCGTTCGTGTGGGGGATAAAGCGGAACGAGCGGCATTCAGGCTGGCCGAACAGCTTCACGACTCGCGTTCAGACTTGCGCGTGCAGATGGACTGCAGCGGCGGCGGTTTTGGGAATCAGTTGAAGCGCGCCGACAAGAGCGGTGCCGAGTTTGCGCTTGTACTCGGTGACGACGAAGTGGCGTCGGGTAATGTGATATTGAAGCCGCTCAGAGGCGGTGAACAGAAGACGCTTACTTCGGATCAAATCCGTGAGTGGGCGAAGGATTTTGGGAACTGAAATCCGGATCCTTTCCGGATTCCATGAAGTAAATTTTTAAGGAGTATTTGTGGACGAGTATCTGTCGGAATTGGAACGGCTGGAGATGGCCAAGAAGTGGTGGCGTGAGAACTACAAGTCCATCTTCATGGGCGCGTTCATCGCCGTGGTGGTGGTGGGCGGCTGGCGCTATTGGCAGTACCGCACCGAATCGCGCAGCGAAGCGGCCTCGGCGCTGTTCACCGAGCTCGCGACCGACATGTCGAAGCACGACGACGCGGCGGCGTTCAAGACCGGCAAACAGATCATCACCGAGTACGCCGATACCCCTTACGCGGCGCACGCGGCCCTGGCACTCGCGCAGGTCCAGGCCACCGCCGGCAAGCTCGACGAGGGCGGCAAGATGCTCGAGTGGGTGATGCAGCATTCCGACGACGACGGCTTGAAGCTCCTGGCGCGGCTGCGCCTCGCGCGTCTCAAGCTCGCGGACAACGACGCGCAAGGCGCGCTCGATACCCTGAACGGCGCCGAGGATGCCAGCGGTTTCGCGCCGCTGTATGACGCGCTGCGTGGCGACGCCTACGCCAAACTCGGCAAGAGCGACGACGCCCGCGCCGCTTACCAGAAGGCACTCGCAGCCTGGAGCGACCCGCTCGGTGACCGCAGCCTGATCCAGATGAAGCTCGACAATCTGCCGCCGAAGGCCTCCAAGCCATGAAAAAGCTCCTCGGAAGCCTGACAATCGCGCTTCTGGTCGCGGCCTGCGCCAGTGACAACGTAGAGCCGCCTGCGCTGCTCACGCCCATCCTCAAGCCCAGATACGACATCAGTGAGATGTGGCTGCGGTACATTTCATCCAGCGATGCGGTGCTGCGCATGAACCTCGCGGAGGCTGCCGACGACCACGACGTTTACATCGCGACCTATAACGGCTCGATCTATGCCTTCTCCCTGAAGAGCGGTTACACGGACTGGCACGTGAAGATGGGCCTCACCCTGTCTGCCGGTCCGACGGTGAAGGACGGCATGCTGGTGGTGGCGAGCGCCGGCGGCACGATCCTGTCGCTGGACCCGAAGAGCGGCGCTACACTGTGGAAGACGGAACTCAACGGCGAGGTGCTCGGCAAGCCCGCCATCGGTTCCGGCAGCGTGGTGATACGCACCACCGACGGGCGCATCGTGGCGCTGGCGGCCGATACCGGCGAGCAGCGCTGGAAGATCACATACGAAGAGCCGCGCCTCACGTTGCGCGGGGCCTGCGACCCGGTGATCGTCGATCGAGTGGTCTACGACGGACTCGACAACGGCAAGCTGGTGGCCCTGAACCTGGATGACGGCAGCCAACTCTGGGAGGCGACCGTCACCCTGGCGAAGGGTAGCGACGAGCTCTCGCGCCTCACCGACGTGGATGGTGTGCTGGCTGTGGAAGGCGACATCATCTATGCCATCGGCTACCGCGGCGAACTGGTGGCCGTGTCCCGGCCGAACGGCCAGGTGCTCTGGTCGCGCGACCTATCGAGCTACACTGGCGTGTCCGCGGATGGCGACCACCTCTACGTCACAGACCTGCACAGCGCGGTCTGGGAACTGGAGAAATCCAACGGTGTGCCGATCTGGACCCAGCCGGTGCTGCGCGCCCACGATCTGACGCTGCCGGTGCCATTCCACGACAGCCTGGTCATGGGCGGCATCGAAGGCGACTTCCACTTCATGTCCAAGAATGACGGTACGCTGATGGCGCGGGCGCAACTCGACAGCGATCCGATCCTCACCCCGCCGCTGGTGGTGGGCAACGAAGTCGTGGTCATGTCCACCGGCGGGCACGTCGGTGCCTACCTGGTGACGCCGGTCCCGGCGAAATAACGGGATTCAGGACGCATGCATGCTGCCGGTCATCGCCATCGTCGGACGCCCTAACGTAGGCAAGTCGACGCTTTTCAATTTCCTGACGCGCTCGCGTGACGCCCTGGTGGCGGACGTGCCCGGGCTGACGCGTGACCGCAAGTACGGTTTCGGCAAGGTCGGTCCGCGCCCCTATCTCGTGGTGGACACCGGCGGTCTCGACGGCGACGCGGAGGGCATCAAGGGCCCCATGGCACGCCAGACCCTCAAGGCCGTGTCTGAATCAGACGTGACGGTGCTGCTGGTGGACGGACGTGCCGGCCTGACGGACCCGGATCTGGCAGTGGTCTCGCAACTCCGGCGCATGGGCAAGAACGTGCATCTCGCGGTCAACAAGACCGAGGGCATGCGCGCCGAATTGGTCACCGCGGAGTTCCACGCACTGGGATTAGGCGCGCCCTACGCCATCGCCTCGGCCCACGGCGACGGTATCGCCGCCATGATGGACGCGCTGCTGGAGCCCCTGCCGCCGGACACGGACGAGGCTATAGAACCCGGGGTGCGCGTCCAGGTGGCGGTGATCGGCCGTCCCAACGTCGGCAAGTCCACGCTCATCAACCGGCTCCTGGGCGAGGAGCGCCTGGTCACCTTCGACCAGCCGGGCACCACCCGCGACTCGGTGTTCGTGCCCTTCGAGCGCAACGGTAAGCTCTACACCCTCATCGATACCGCCGGAGTGCGCCGCAAGTCGCGGGTCGACGGCATGGTGGAGAAGTTCAGTATCGTCAAGACCCTGCAGGCCATCGACAAGGCCGAAGTGGTGATCGCGGTGCTGGATGCCCAAGAGGGCATCACCGAGCAGGACGCCTCCCTGTTGGGCCTCACTCTGGAACGCGGCCGGGCACTGGTGTTGGCGGTGAACAAGTGGGACGGCCTGGACGGCGACCAACGGGCCCACGTACGCCGCACCCTGGACCTGAAACTCCCGTTCCTGGATTTCGCGCGCCTGCATTTCATCTCGGCTTTGCACGGCAGCGGCGTCGGCGACCTGATGGCTTCGGTGGACAAGGCCTATCGCGCCGCCATGCGCGAGATGGGCACTTCGGAACTGACCCGAGTCATGGAAGCCGCGGTGGTACAGCACCAGCCACCGATGGTGGCGGGAAGACGCATCAAGCTGCGCTACGCGCACCAGGGAGGCAAAAACCCGCCGGTGATCGTGGTGCATGGCAACCAGACCGACCGCGCGCCGGATGCCTACAAGCGCTATCTGATGGGCGTGTTCCGGGAGGCCTTCGAACTGCAGGGTACGCCTGTGCGGGTGGAATTCCGTACCGGGGCGAACCCTTTCGACAAACAACGCAAGAAGACCACCACCCCCAAGCAGGCGATGGTACAGAAGCGCGAGCGGCGCCTGGACAAGGACCGCAAGAAGCGCGCGGCGCGCGGAGTCGGCAAGAAGAAGCACAAGAGCGAGAAAAATAAGGGCGCCTAGGGCGCCCTTATCGTCCATAACGATCGTGCGTTTTCAGTGATCGTGGCCGTGGGCGCCATGAACGTGTCCATGGGTGAGTTCTTGCTGGGTGGCGGTGCGCACATCCACTACGCTCACCTCGAAGTTGAGGGTCCGGCCGGCGAGAGGATGGTTGGCGTCGACGGTGACGCTCTCGCTGTCTACCGCAGTCACGGTCACCACACGGGTACCGTGCTCGGCTTCCGCGTGGAAGCGCATGCCGGGCTCGATCTTCTCCACGTCGAACATGGCCCGCGGCACCTTCTGGCTGAGGGCGGCGTCGCGTTCGCCATAGCCCTTGGCGGGTGGGATGCTGACCTTGAGGTTCGCGCCCTTCTCCTTGCCTTCCAGCGCCTCTTCCAGGCCGACGACGATACTGCCGGTGCCGTGGATGTAAGCCAGGGGCTCGCGGCCTTTGGAACTGTCCAGCACCGCGCCCTCCGCGTCGGTAAGGGTGTAGTCGATGGAGACCACGGTGTGTTTGGCGATGCGCATGGACGTTCCTGGGTGGGCGAAAGGCGCGCATTCTACGCGCAGACTGGGCCTAATCCAATCTCTTGTGGAACTTCAGTACCGCCAACGTCATGGCAAGAGCGAAGAAGACCAATAGAGGCCATACGTCAACCCACATGCCCCCCAGGTCTGCGCCCCGCAGCAGCACGCCCCGCACCAGGCGCACGAAGTGGGTGAGGGGGAGGAGCTGCCCGATCCATTGGGCCACCTTCGGCATGCCATCGAAGGGGAACATGAAGCCCGAGAGCAGGATGGAGGGCAGGAAAGTGAAGATCGTGAGCTGCATGGCCTGGAACTGGGTCTTGGCGAAGGTGGAGATGAGCAGCCCCAGCCCCAGGCTCGCGGCGATGAACAACAGGGCCGCGAGATACAGATCGAGCAGGCTCCCCGCCACGGGTACCGAGAACAGCAGCCAGCCCAGGAACAGGACGATGGAGACCTGGATGAGGCCGATGAGTATGTACGGCCAGATCTTGCCTACCATGAGTTCGAAATTACTCACGGGGGTGGTGATGAGGAGTTCCAGGTTGCCGCGCTCCCGCTCCCGGACGATCGCCACGGCGGTGAACAGCACCATGGTCAGGGTCAGGATCACGCCGATGAGGGCAGGTACGATGTCCACGGCGGAGCGGCGCTCCGGGTTGTAGTAGTTGCGCAGTTCGAAGAGGGGGGCCTTGGAGGCCTGGGGAACGTCGCGAGTGACGAGGGGCATCTGCGCCAGGCCCTGGGCCACGCCGAACAGGGTCGGGTCGCCGCCGTCGATCATGAGTTGGGCGGCGGGCTGGGAACCGGTCGCCGCGCGGCGGTCGAAGTCGGGCGGTATGTAGATGCCCACGGAGATCTTGCCGTCCTTGAGGAGCTCTTCCAGGCCCTGGGCCGACGGGGCCGCAGCCACCACGTCCACCACCTGGCTCGCCTCTGCCTCGGCCACGAGGTCCCGGGAAAGCTGGGTCTGGGCCAGGTCCGCCACCCCGGCGCGGAGGTGCCGCACGTCGGTGTTGATGGCGTACCCGAACAGGATCACCTGCAAGAGCGGGACGCCCACGATCATGCCGAAGGTGAGCTTGTCCCTAAGGAGCTGGCGCACCTCCTTCCCGGCGATGGCGCGGATGCGGCGCAGGCTATCAAGCACGGCGGGCCACCCTTTCATCACCCTCGAAGGATGTGGAGGCGACGAACACGTCTTCCAGGTTCGCGGGTGTCTCCTGCACCTGGGCTTCCAGGCCCGCCCGGTGCAACACTTCCGTGAGCTTCTTCACGGGTGCCGGGGTGTCCTTCTTCAGGAGCGCGTGCAGGCGGGTGCCGAGCTGGGTGACGCTCTTGATATAGGGTTCGCCGCGCAGGGCGAGGGAGGCCTTATGGGGATCAGGGGTCTCGACCTCCAGCACCCGTGCGTCGATGCCTTCCATGAGCGCCTTGGGCGTGCCTTCCGCCACCAGCTTGCCGCGGCTGATGATGGCGAGGCCGTGGCAGCGCTCCGCCTCGTCCATCAGATGGGTGGAGACCAGGATGGTGGTGCCGGCGGCGGCCAACTCGAACAGGCAATCCCAGAAGTCGCGGCGGCTCTGGGGGTCGACGGCGCTCGTTGGCTCGTCCAGGAACAGGAGTTCCGGCGCGTGCAGGGTCGCCGCAGCCAGGGCGAGGCGTTGTTTCTGGCCACCGCTCAGAGTCCCCGCGCGCTGGTGGAGGAGATCCACCAGGAAATAGCGCTCCGCTGCCACACGCACCCTTTCCCTCACCGCTCTGCGCGGCAGGGAGAATATTTCTGCCATGAACTCCAGGTTCTCCCGCACCGTGAGGTCTGCGTAGAGGGAGAAGTTCTGCGTCATGTAGCCGAGCTTGCGGCGCAGCACTTCCGCATCGCGAGGCATCTCGTGCCCCAGGACCGTCGCCGAGCCCGCGCTCGGCTCCAGCAGGCCGCAGAGCATGCGGATGGTGGTGGACTTGCCGGCGCCGTTGGGGCCCAGGAAGCCGTAGACCCGGCCGCGGGGAATGGCGAGGTCGACGCCGTCCACGGCGGTGAAGGCGCCGAAGCGGCGGGTGAGGCCCTGAGTCTCGATGGCGTAATCAGCCATGGTCAGTGGTGCAGGCTGGGAAAGTCCACGATCACCGGGGCTCCGGTGGGGAGCGAGGCGGTATCACCCTGCAAGTAGACCTTGGCGAGGTAAGCCAGGCGGCTGCGGTCCCGCTCGCTCAGGGAATAATAGGGAGTGAAAGCCGCATCGCTGGAGACGTAGCGCAGCACGGCGGGATAGGTCTTGCTGTCCCCGTCCAGGCGCAGGGTCGCGGCGAGGCCGGGCAGTGCCTGAGCCCGTAGCGGCTCCGGGATGTAGACCTGGGCGTAGGCGCTGCTGCTGTCCAGGAGCACCGCTACCACGGCTCGGGCCGGCGGGCGCTCGCCCACGTGATAGGGCAGGCTGTCCACGATGCCGTCGCGGGGGGCGCGCACGCTCAGTCGATCCAGGTCGATCTTCATGTCATCAAGGGCAGCTTGGGCTTTCACCAGGGCGGCGCCGTCGGCGTTGCGCTGGGCACGGGCGTTGTCCAAGGTGGCGCGGTCCTGGTCAAGTTCCGACTGGGCACGGGTGTGTTGCTGCACCAGGGCTTCGGTGCGGGCGTAGTCCTTCTCGGCATGGACAAGGGTGGCGTCGTCGCCGGGTAACCGGGCAGCGGCCTGGTCGCGGGCGGCCTGAGCCTGGGAGAGTTGGTCCGCGTAGCTGCTGGTGCCGAGCTGCAGGATGATCTGGCCGGCTTTCACCCGGTCGCCCTCGTGCACCGGGATGTCCACGATGGGCTCCTGGGCCTCGGCCACGAGTTCCATGCGGTCCCGCTCCAGGGTGCCGGTCAGGGGCAGGGGCGTGTCGTCGCCGCAGGCGGTGAGCGCCAAACCGGCGAGCAGAAATACGAGGCGTGTCTTCACGGGGAGACTCCTTGCAGGAACACGCGCTCGGTGTGGGCGATGAAGCGGTCCAGGTAGTCGTCCTTGACGCGCATGCCGAACACCTCGCTGGCCACGGGCATGGCCACGAAGGGAAACACAGCCAGGCTCACCATGGAGAGTGCCGTCATGGATGGATCGGCATCGGCGCGGATGCGGCCTGCCGCCTGTTCCCGCTGGATGAGCCGGGTCAGGAGTCCGCCGCCCTTGGAAGCGAACTGCTGGATGAACCAGGCGCGCAGGCGGCCGCCCTCGGCCACCACCTCCCTCAGGATCAGCGGCGGCATCCAGGGATTGGCACCCAGGGTGCGCATGTAGAGGGCGAAGAAGTTGCGCAGGGCGGAGGCGTCGTCGCCGGCCGACAACACCTGTCCGAGGCGTTCGATCAGGGGCGCCAGGGTTGCTGCCAGCATGGCCTCGTACAGACCCTGCTTGCTTCCGAAGTAGTAGTGGATCATCGCCGGGTTCACGCGGGCGGCTTCCGCCACTGCGCGGATGGAGACGGCGTCGTAGCCCTGCTTTGCGAACAGGCCACGGGCGGCCGTCAACAGCTGCTGGCGCACGGCTTGGTCCCCGCCAGCAGGAGGGCGCCCAGGCTGTTTCTTGATAGTTTCCATAGTGGGTTTATTTAATCATACGTTTAATTAAATATCAACTAATTTAATCCCTTAAATATCAGCTGCTTGCAGCTTCGTCCACACTGGTATAGTGGCCCGGGGTTCCAAAGCGAGCGAGGGTCTTATGCAGATCGGCATCCTGGGCAGCGGTGACGTGGGTCAGGCCCTAGGACTGGGTTTCTCCCGCCTCGGGCACCGGGTGAAGATCGGCAGCCGTGAGCCCCGCTCGGTGAAGCTTCTGGCTTGGCTCGCCAAGGCTGACAAGTCCGCGACCTCCGGCAGCTTCGAGGAGACCGCGCGCTTCGCGGACATC
>DATGHI010000269.1:0-3284 GCA_035308065.1 Gammaproteobacteria bacterium
CTTTTCGACGACGCTGGAGAAGGTCTGCGTCGACACGGTGGAGGCGGGTTATATGACCAAGGACCTCGCCCTGTTGGTCGGGCCGGAGCAGAAGTGGCTGACGACCGAAGGTTTCCTCGACAAGGTCGACGCGAATTTGAAGGCGGCGATGGCGGCGTGATTTTGCAAGCTCGTTTGCATCTTCGCGGCGTCCCGCCGCGAAAAGCGCGGCGCGCGTCCGCCCTGCGTCCGGGCTCCAGGCGGAGGGGTTGGTCAACACTCCACAAAATTGACCGCCAGCCCGCCGAGCGACGTTTCCTTGTATTTGGTCTGCATGTCGGCGCCGGTCTGGCGCATGGTCGCGATCACCTGATCGAGCGAAACCTTGTGCGAGCCGTCGCCGTGCAGCGCCAGCGAGGCGGCGGCGATCGCCTTGATCGCGCCGAAAGCGTTGCGCTCGATGCAGGGGATCTGCACCAGGCCGCCGACGGGATCGCAGGTGAGTCCGAGGTTGTGCTCCATGCCGATCTCGGCTGCGTTCTCGATCTGGCCGTCGCTGCCCTGCATGGCGGACACGAGCCCGCCCGCGGCCATGGAACAGGCCACGCCCACCTCCCCCTGGCAGCCCATCTCGGCGCCGGAGATGGAGGCGTTCTGTTTGTAGAGTATGCCGATGGCCGCGGCGGTCAACAGGAAGCGCAGGATGCCCTCCTCGTCCGCGCCCTCCACGAAGCGCATGTAGTAGTGCATCACCGCCGGGATGATGCCGGCGGCGCCGTTGGTGGGGGCCGTCACCACGCGGCCGCCGGCCGCATTCTCCTCGTTCACCGCCAGCGCCCAGAGGTTCACCCAGTCCATGGCGTCGAGCGCCGTGGTCTTCTTCTGGGCCGCGAGGCGTGCGTGGATATTGGGAGCGCGGCGTTGCACATGCAGGCCGCCGGGCAGTTCGCCGCCCTCGCGCATCCCGCGGGCGGCGCAGGCCTGCATGACCTGCCAGATGCGCAGCAGCCCCTTGCGAGTCTCCGCTTCGGAGCGCCAGACCTTTTCATTGGCCAGCATCAACTCAGGGATGCGTAGGCCATGCTTTGCGCAGAGGCCGAGAAGGCTCTCGCTTGAGTTGAAGGCATAAGGCAGCTTGACCTCGGCCGCCGCCGCGTCACCTTCGTCCTCGCTGCCGCGCACGATGAAACCACCGCCGATGGAATAGAACTCGTCGGTAAGCAAGGTCTTCTTGTCTGCGTCGAGGGCGGTGAAGCGCAGGCCGTTGGAATGTTTCGGCAGCACCTGGTCGCGGTGCATGAGGAGATCCAGGGGTTCATCGAAGGGGATCGCGCGCCGTCCTAAGAGCTTGATCCGGCCGCTCTCGCGGATCTTCTTCAGGCGTGCGGCGATGGTGTCCGGGTCCACGCCGTCCGGTGTCTCGCCTTCGAGTCCGAGGAGCACTGCGGTATCGGTGCCGTGGCCCTTGCCGGTAAGGGCCAGGGAACCGTAGAGCTGCACCGCCACTTGAGCGGTCTGATCGAAAAGGTTTCTGGTCTCGAGATCCAGCAGGAACTGGCGCGCGGCTCGCATGGGCCCCACGGTGTGGGAACTGGAGGGGCCCACGCCGATCTTGAACATGTCGAAGACACTGACGGCCATGCTCAGTCGTCCTTGAGGGACAGGAGCGACGCGTTACCGCCCACGGCCGCGGTATTGATGCTCACGGTGCGTTCGGTGGCGAAACGCAGCATGTAGTGCGGTCCGCCAGCCTTGGGTCCGGTACCGGAGAGGCCCTGGCCGCCGAAGGGTTGCACGCCCACCACCGCGCCGATCATGTTGCGGTTGATGTAGACGTTGCCGACGCGGATGCGGCGCTGGATGTACTGGGCCTGGCTGTCGATGCGCGAGTGTATCCCCAAGGTCAGGCCGTAGCCGGTGCGGTTGATACTGTCGATGACCTCGTCGAGGTCGGCCGCCTTGAAGCGGATCACGTGCAGCACCGGACCGAAGACCTCGCGCTTCAGGATGTCGAGCGTCGGGAGTTCCACCGCCATGGGTGCCACGTAGGTGCCCTGCTCGAACTCCTTCGGGACCTTGAGTTCCTTGATCACCTTGCCCTGGGTCCTGATCCAGGCTTTGTGCTCGTCCAACTGCTGTTTCGCAGCCTTGTCGATGACTGGGCCTACGTCGGTGCTGAGCCAGGCGGGGTTGTCGATGCGCAATTCGTCCATGTAGCCCGAGAGCACCTCCACTACCCGGTCGGCGATCTCCTCCTGCACGAACAGCACCCGCAGGGCCGAGCAGCGCTGGCCGGCACTGTTGAAGGCGCTGGCCACCACGTCCAGCACCACCTGCTCAGGTAAAGCCGAGGAATCCACCAGCATGGCGTTCTGGCCGCCGGTCTCGGCGATGAGCGCGGGGATGATGCCCTCGCGGTTGGCGAGGGTCTGGTGGATGGTCTTGGCGGTCTCGGTGGAACCGGTGAAGGCGACCCCGGCGATGCGCGGGTCCGCTACCGCGTGCTGCCCCACCACTGAACCACGGCCCGGGATGAAGTTGAGCACCGCCCCCGGCACGCCTGCCTGGTGCATGAGTCGGACCGCTTGGGCGCCGATGAGGGAAGTCTGCTCCGCGGGTTTGGTGAGCACCGCGTTGCCGGCCGCGAGCGCCGCCGCCACCTGGCCGGTGAAGATGGCCAGGGGAAAATTCCAGGGCGATATACACACGAACACGCCGCGACCCTGGAGCCAGAGTTCGTTGGATTCGCCGGTGGGACCCGGCATGCGCTTCGGCTTGCCGAAATCCTCCTCGGCCCGCTCGGCGTAGTAGCGCAGGTAATCCACCGCCTCGCGCACCTCCGAGACCGCGTCGGGAATGGACTTGCCCGCCTCACGTACACACAGCGCCATCAATTCAGCTGAATGTGCCTCGAAAAGGTCCGCCGCCTTGCGCAGGATGCGGGCCCGCTCCATGGCGGGCGTCATGTCCCAGGCGGGCTGGCCCGCCACCGCCACGTCCACCGCCTCGCGGATGACCTTGTCGTCCGCCTCGCGGATGATACCGACAGCCTCGCGGTTGTCGATGGGATTGAGGGAGGGCTTCTCCTTGCCGGAGAGCACCTTGCCACCCACGATAGGCGCCGCGATCCAAGCATTGCGTTTGAACGCCTTCTCCATCTCGGCTGCCAGCGATGCGAGCTGCTGCTGGTCCGCCAGATTGATGCCGCGGGAGTTGGGGCGCCAGGGGCCGTAGATGTCTTTCGGCAGCGGGATCCGCGGATGGGGCTTACTGGCGAGGGTCTCCACCTCCGCCACCGGGTCGGC
>DATGHI010000270.1:0-7208 GCA_035308065.1 Gammaproteobacteria bacterium
CATGCCGTAGATGAGGCCGAAGTTGATGGCCTTGGCGGCGCGGCGCCGCTCGTCCGTGACCTTATCGGACTTGAGGCCGAACACCTCTGCGGCCGTCGCGCGGTGAATATCCTGGCCGCCCTCGAATGCTTTCAGTAGGCCCGCGTCGCCAGATAGGTGCGCCATGATGCGCAGCTCGATCTGGGAGTAATCAGCCGCCAGCAGCACGCAGCCTTTGGGCGCCACGAAGGCCTGGCGGATGCGCCGGCCCTCCTCGGTGCGCACCGGGATGTTCTGCAGGTTGGGATCCATGGACGACAACCGGCCCGTGGCCGCCACCGCCTGGTGGTAGGAGGTGTGCACCCGGCCGGTCTTGGGGTTGATCTGCTCCGGCAGTTTGTCGATATAGGTGGACTTCAACTTGTTGAGGGAGCGGTACTCCAGGATCACCTTCGGCAATTCGTGCTCTTCGGCGAGTTCCTCCAGCACGTCCTCGGCTGTGGAGTACTGGCCCTTCTGAGTCTTGCGCACCGGTTCGATCTGCATCTTGTCGAACAGGATGGTCTGGAGCTGCTTGGGCGAGTCCAAATTGAAGGGCCCGCCGGCAAGGGAATGGGCTTTTTCCTGCAGTTTTTCCAGCTTTTTCGTGATCTCGGCACCCTGCTTCTTGAGCAGGTCTGCGTCGATGAAGACACCCGTGTGCTCCATGTCCAGGAGTACCGGCACCAGCGGCATCTCGATCTCGTCGAAGACTTTCTTCAGGGCTGGTACTGCCCGGAGACGCGGCCACAGGGCCTGATGCAGGCGCAGGGTCACGTCCGCGTCCTCGGCGGCGTAGTTGGCGGCGATGTCCACCCGCACCTCGTCGAAGCCGATCTGCTTCGCGCCCTTGCCGGTCACGTCCTCGTAGTGGACGGTCTTGTAGTTAAGATATTTCTCGGCGAGGGAGTCCATGTCGTGGCGGCTCGCGACGCTGTCCAGCACATAGGACTCCAGCATGGAATCGAAGCGAAGGCCCGTCATCTCGATGCCGTAGTTCCTAAGCACGTGGGCGTCGTACTTGATGTGGTGTCCGAGCTTGGGACGCTTCGGGTCTTCGAGCAACGGTTTCAGGCGCTTCAGGGTCTTCTCCCGGTCGAGCTGCGCCGGCGCGTCGGGATAACGGTGGGCAAGCGGCACGTAGGCGGCCTCGCCGGCTTTCACCGCGAAGGACAAGCCCACGATCTCCGCCTTCATATATTCGAGACTCGTGGTCTCGGTGTCGAAGGCGAAGAGCTCCGCCGTCTCGAGGCGCGCGAGCCACGCATCCAGGGTCTTCTCGTCCAGCACCGCCGTGTAGGCACCGGCGGGAGCGGACGCGGCGGGGACCGCGGGCGCGGCAGCCGGTTTGGCCGCGGGTTTCGGTTTGGGCGGTGCCAGCACGTCACCGCCCTCGTCAAGTTGTCGCAACCAACTCTTGAAACCGAAGCGGGTGTAGAGCTCGCGCAGATGCTCCTTGTCCGGTTCCCGCATTGCAAGTTCCGCGGGCTTGAACGGGAGATCCACGTCGCAGCGGATGGTGGCGAGCTTGCGGGATAGGTAGGCCGCGTCCTTGTGCTGTTCCAGTTTCGCTGGCAGCTGCTTCGCGCCGCGCACTTCCACTTCCGGCACTTTTTTCAGGTTCGCATAGAGCTTGTCGAGGTCGCCGAAATGCGAGAGCAGCGGTGCCGCGGTCTTGGGGCCGATACCGGGCACGCCGGGGATGTTGTCGGAACTGTCGCCTACGAGCGCCAGGTAATCGATGATCTGCTCCGGCCAGACCTCGAACTTCTGCTTCACCCCGTCCCGATCGAGGCGCGTGTAGGTCATGGTGTTGATGAGCGTCACCTTGCCGTCCACGAGCTGCGCCATGTCCTTATCGCCGGTAGAGATGAGCACGCGCATGCCCTGCTTTGCGCCGCGGCGTGCCAGGGTGCCGATGACATCGTCGGCTTCGACGCCGGTGATCTGCAGCATGGGGAAGCCGAGCGCCTGCACCAGCTCTAGCAGCGGTTCGATCTGCGCCGACAGGTCGTCGGGCATGGGCGGACGGTGCGCCTTGTAGTCCTCGAAGATCTCGTCGCGGAAGGTCTTGCCCTTGGCGTCGAACACCACCGCCACGTGTTCCGGAGCGAACTCCGTCATGAGGCGCCTGAGCATGTTGGCCACGCCGTAGATGGCGCCGGTGGGCTCGCCGTCGGGGCCGGTCAAGGGCGGCAGTCCGAAGAAAGCGCGGTAGAGATAGGACGAACCGTCCACCAGCACCAGCGGTGGTTTTTCCTTGCTGGTCATGACTTGCGGGGCGGCGGGCTTAGCGTGGCGGCGGAGGGAGCGGCCACGCCGGTGGCAGCGACTGGGACCGGCAGGCTCTCGGCCGGCGGTACCAGCGTGGCGGAAGGCGGTGGCGCAACCGTTGCGGGTATCGGCACCGTCGTCGCACCGGGCGGAAAAATCACCTGGCTCTGTCTGAGGAACAGGGGTCCCTTAAGGCCACAGCCCGCGAGCAAGAGGCAATACACGAGTGCACCGAGGCGCGGCTTAAACGTAAATGGCATGCCGGAAGTATAAACGCTGGCACCGGCGGTGCCACCGCGGAGTGCTAAAGTGATGCAGGGAGGACACGCCATGAACGGTCAAATGCACCTCGCACTCTGGGGATTCTGCCTGGTGGCGGTGCTGGCCGGCGTCGCTGGATTGCTATTGGTGTTGGGCGGGTTCAAGCGCTTCTTCCACGGCAAATTCGTGGGCGGCGGCGGTCGCGTGCTCTTCGGTCTCGTGCTGTTGTCGGCGTTCGCTTTCGTCGCGGCGGTCGCCGTCGATCTGCGCACCTACCTGCGTCTCACCTATGAGCAGCCGGTAGCCAACTTGAGTTTCACCGCAGCCGGCCCCCAGGACTTCAAGGTGCAACTCACGGATGCCGGGGGGCATGTCACCGAAACGGAACTGCGCGGCGACGATTGGCAGCTGGATGCGCGGGTGCTGAAGTGGAAGGGGCTCGCCATTGTGCTGGGGATGGACCCCCTCTATCGCTTGGGCCGGTTGGAAGGCCGTTACCGCAACGCCGGCCAGGAGCGCAACGATTACCACAGCGTGGTGGAACTCTCGGTGGATGCCGGGGTAGATCTCTGGAGCCTGGCGCAGCGCAATGCCGGCTGGCTCCCTTGGGTGGACGCTAGCTACGGCAGCGCCACCTACCTCCCCATGGCCGATGGGGCCCAATACTCCGTCTCTTTAAGCCCTACAGGGCTCCTGGCCAGGCCCGCCAACCCTGCTGCCCAGGCCGCCTTGAGTCACTGGTAGAGGTCTTTACATCGATTCAAGATTATGTTAAATAATATCCTCTGGGTCCTTAGGGGTATGGGCCAGGAGGCGGGTTCATGGCCACGAAAGCTGCATCGGTTTCCGACACGCTGCCGAACTACGTCCACGACATCGCCACGGCCAGCTGCGTGTTCTGCCCCTACGGGGCGGACGCCCAAGCCGGGGACCGGCTCTACATCTATGACGAGAAGACGGTCTACGGCCGCCAGCAGCGCGAACGCCTAGTGGAGGTGACCGCAATCAAGCAGTTCCGCTCCACCGGCCGCGTCATCACCCTCGACCTCGCCATGATCGGCAGTGATGAGGCGAGCCACATCGCCCAAGACAGCGAGACGAGCGTCGAGGCATTGCTGGAACACCGTCCTGGCAACGCCACCTACGACGCCAAGCGTCCGCCGGTGGTGGTCTACTTCGAGCCCGTGAGCGAGGACGATACCACCGGGTCACGCACCCGTCCGGGCCAGGCCGTCGGTCTCGCCAGCAAGCCGCAGAACCAGCACGACTCGCGCTTCGGTCGTCTCCTGTCCAAGCTCACACCCTGGCGGCACTGACACTCAAGTTCATTTAATCGAAGCGCGGTCCAGCACGGCCATCGTGATGCGTGAGACGCATACCAGGCGATCCCCCTCGTCGCTGATCCTGATCTCCCACACTTGTGTGCTGCCGCCGAGATGCAGGGGCCGCGCCACGCCCTTCACCTGACCGTCCTTCATGGCGCGCACGTGGTTGGCGTTGATCTCGAGCCCCACGCAGAGCTTCTTCTCCCGGTCCACCACCAGGTTCGCACCTGTGCTGCCCAGCGTCTCGGCGAGCGCCACCGAGGCACCGCCGTGCAGGATGCCGGCGGGCTGCTTGGTACGGTTGTCCACCGGCATGCTCGCGGAGATGAAATCCTCGCCCACCTCGGTGTAGCGGATCCCTAAATGGCTTACCAGCGTCTGCTGCTGGTAGGCGTTGAGGTCGTCCACACTGAAGGATTTGAACCAGATACCCATGGCTGGCCTCGCCGATCGCGCGGCCAGGATGAAAGCCGCGTACCGCCCAAGTCTACTGCCTGCCGGGCCCCGATTCGACTTGGGTTATTCTCTTCCCGGGCGAAGCCGAGGGAGATTACCGATGACACGTCGCCAGATTCTCTCCGTGTTGCTGTCGGTCCTGATAGTCGCCGCAGTCGGGTTTCGCGGCTGGATGGAGTTCACTCCACGAGGCGTCCCCGTGGAAATCCGCGGCGTGGATTCCAACGTGTCAGTGATCGCGGCGCTCCCTTACCATGCGTTGCCCCTGGGCATCGAAGCGGGCGATCGCTTCGATTTCAGGCAGCAGGATTTCCTGGTACGGGTTGCGAAGCTCACTCCGCGTCTGCCCATGGGGCAATCATTCGATGTCGTGGTCCAGCGCGGGCGGGACACCCTGACGGTGCCGGTGACTGTGATCGAGCTACGGGAGCAACCGGGCCTTATCTGGTTTGCACTTCCAGTGGTCTGCGGCACTACGCTCATGGCCGGGATTGCGCTCTTGCTCATCTGGCGGGGCCGCGACCGGGCGGCCTTCGGTATGGGGTTGTGGGCCATCACCTTCCTGTTGAGCGCACCGGTTTCTTATCTTCCGCTTACCGGCTGGCCGGCACTCGCCGCCATGTGCCTGGGGATAGTGTTGTTCCTGGTGGCCAGGATCGGGTTCTACATCATGGTGGAGGCCCGCGTGGGTGCCGCACTGAGCCCGGGTCTACGGGCAGGGTTCCGCTGGGTTTTCTGGGTGTTGTTGATGCTGGGGGCAGTGCAAGCGTTCGGCGGCCCGTTACTGCAGATCGGCTGGTTCTGGGGAGAACTCCAGAAACCCCAATACGGCCTGATCCTCACGGCCAGTTTTCTCGTGCCCATCCTGATGCTGTTCGTGGGCTATCGTTCGGCGGCAGTGGCGGAACGTCAGCGCCTGCGCTGGATGTTGATGGGCGGCCTCGCCTGGGCAGCAGGGATCCTGCTGCAGAACACGCCGGCGCTGGGACAGCCCTATTCCGCGATATTGAGCAACTTCCTGCTGGTGCTGGCGGTACTGGGGTTCCTCTATGCGGTGCTGAGACACCGCGTGGTGGACATCGCGGTGATCATGGACCGGGCCCTTGTCTACGGCGGTGTGACCACGCTCGTGGTCGGAATCCTCGCCGCCATCAACAGCCTGGCGCTGCGCGAGACGCTCACGCCGGGTGCGAGCCTGCTCCTACAGCTGGTGGTACCGCTCTCCCTCGGCATCGTGCTCGGCAAGCTGCGCAGTTACCTGGACCGCATCGTCGAGCGGGTGTTCTTCCGCAAGAAGTACCTGGCGGAGAAAGCGCTGCGCACCTTCGCACGGCGCGTGGGCCATATGGAGGACATCACGGCGCTGTTGGATGCCGCGGCGGGCGAGATCCAGCACCACGTGGGCACGCCAGCGCTCGCCCTCTATTCCGCGGAGAGTGACGGCTACCGCTGCGTGCGGCAGGTGGGCATGGGCGCGTTCCCCGAACAGCTCAAGAACGATGACGCGGCCTTTGTCGCCCTGCGTGCCGACCGTAAGGCCGTCGACCTCGAATCCGTGTCGAGTCGCTTGGGCAGCGACGGCTGCGTGTTCCCCATGCTGGTGTTCGGCAACCTCAGAGGCGCCTTGGTCTGCCTCAACCGTCCCGGCGAGCATTTCGCCGCAGACGAGAAGAAGCTCCTCACCCGCGTGGCGCGGGAAGTTGGCGCCGCCTGGCGCATCCTGCGGGCCCGAGAGAACGAGGCCTTGGTCATGGCGCTGGCATCCGGGACAGTGCCCCCGGAAGCCCTGAAGGAGAAAGCCAGGGCCCTGACCCTGGCCTGGACGGACACCTGAACCCGCCACCCGCGCGGGGCGGGGACAGGCGCAGGGGGAACGGCTACCCTGATTCCGCAGTAACAGGGGAGAGACGCCATGGAGACGCGCTGGCTATGCGGGTTCGGTCTCATCGTGGGCAGCCTGATGTGCTTGCCAGCGCAGGCCGCGTCGGATGGCCCCAGCTGGAAGCCTGAATTCGGCGCCGAGACCGGGATCACGTTCGGCGGCGGCAACCTGGTGGTTTCCGGAATCACGGGGCAGCCAAGCCTCACCCCGCCCAACGTGAGCCTCTATGCCGGGAACACGTTTTACTTTCAGGGTTACTACCGTCAGGCGATCGGGAGCACTGGCTTGAGCCTCAAGGCCGCCGTTGGCGGCGCCTATGTGTGTCAGGTCCCCACCTGTCTCGACGTGCTCGTCGATGTCTTCAGCAAGGGCAATGCCACCATCGGCAACTACTATTTCGGGAATGGCACCGGGGACCTGGCCCTGGAGTACGCCTGGGATGGCGGACGAGTCGGGCTAGGGCGCACTTTCCGCGCGTTCAACCAGCTGAGTTCGGTGGACGACGCCTATCCTTTTCAGAACGTCTTCCTGAAGCCTGCCCAGGGATGGTTCATCGAATACGAAGTGGGCACGCTGGGCGTCAGATACACCCATCTCATCTACCATTCCAGCACCAGCGGCTACACTTTGAACGGCAGCAACGTCGGTCTGTACGCACACTTCAATTACCACGACGAAGACTGGTATCCGGGTGGTAAGTACTTCAATGAGGGTGTAGGTATGGCGAAACAGAGCGTCGCGTTCGTGCTCACGCCGAAGGAATGGGGCTTCTAGGACCGAAGATAGGAAGCTCCGTTTATATCCAGAATGCAGCCGGTCGCCGCCATCATGCCGTCGGCGGCGAGGCGCAGCACCGCCTGGGCCACTTCCTCCGGCGTCGCCACCCGGTTCAAGGGACTCTGTCTCCTGATGGCTTCACCTTGCGGGCCATCCAGGATCGACGCCGCCATGTCGGTGTGCACGAAACCCGGCGCCACGACCCCCACGAAGAT
>DATGHI010000271.1:0-5248 GCA_035308065.1 Gammaproteobacteria bacterium
GTGGCCGCCACGCAATGGCCGCCGTAGAAATCGAGCCACACGCCGCCGTCCGCGTCGAACACTTCGGCGCCGCGGCCCGCGACCAGGGGGAAGGGATAGGGGGCGTAGGTGGGCAGGAGCGCGGGAATCGGCTCCTTCTCCGGGGAATCCTTGAAAATATGCATTTATGCTTGAATAAATCCGGTTATACTGGTATATAATGCGCTTATATACATTTTAATTCGGACTAATGCAAGACTCTATCCCGATTTTTTTACGCCCTGATGACCGGAGCCCACGATGACGCTAGACGAATCCATCCTCAAACTCACCGCCGAACGGGAAGTGACCGACCAAGCGGAGTTCCTGGAACTATTGCGACGCGAAGGCCACCGGATCACGCAACCGACGCTCTCGCGTCACCTCGCCAAGCTCGGCATCCAGAAGCTCGCAGGCCGCTACCAGCGCGTGGACCCCATCCCAACGGAACTGCCCGCCTACGCGGTGTCCGCCGCCCCCCCCAACCTGGTGATCATCAAGACGCGCCCGGGCTATGCCCAGGCCCTGGCGGTTCTCCTGGACGAGCACGCCATCGACGGCGTGGTGGGGACGCTGGCGGGGGACGACACTGTATTCATCTCCGTGACGCCCGAGAAGAAGATGCGCGCCGCCGTGGAGACGGTACGGGAGATCCTGGAAAGCCGTTCCGGCTAGGCAGCAGCTATTTAGATGGCTGAGCCAGGGGCACTTCCTCGGCGATGACTAGCTTCCAGCCTTCCGCATCCCGCCGCCAGACATGCATATAGACGCCCTGGGGTGTCTCGTGCTTCTCATCCGTGGATTTGTAGGTCATGCCGTAGACGTAGCCCAGGTCGCCGGTCTTGGCGACGCTGTTGCCCATGGGCACCCACTGGAGGCCTGCCGGCGTCTCGGGCATGGCCTTGAGTACCGTTTCCCGGCCCACAAGTGGATAAGCACCCTCAAGCAACAGGCGGATATCCTCCGCTGCAACGCTGCTATAGGCGGCCTTGAGCCCATTGACCGCATCGTTGGAGAACAGGGTCTCCTGCCTCTGGATCTCCGACTGGACCTCGTCGGTGGACGGCGCAGGGTCCTTCGATGCCGGGAGTTGCGTCACCGTAGAATTCTCGTCCAAGGCTTGAGCAGGAGCTGTGGGCGCAGGATGGCTCACGCCGCCGTCGAACAGCGCTCGCCAGGCGCCGGATCCGTCCCGCGCCCAGACACTCAGCCATTCTCCATGGGCGCTTTGGGCCTTGCCGTCCTGGGTCCAGTCGGCGGTCCAGGGCCCCGTGTCCACGCCGAAATCCCCGCTCGCCGACACCAGCGCGAACGTGGGATACCAACTGAGCTTGGAGGAACCCGGCTTGCGCTGCGTATAGAAATCATAGGCATTGACGGGCTGCGGCGCGAAAGTGACAGACTGCTTGTCCAGGTGCATTAGAAAGCCATCGCGAATACCATGAGCCGCCACATCCCGGGCAAAGGCGTATTCGTTCTGCACCAGGCTCACGGTTCCGGCAGCGGCGGCGCCCGACAGTGCGAGGCAGACAAGCATCAGGGCAATGGGCTTGCGCATGTCACATCTCCGTGGGGCCCGAATGGCCTTGAAAGATTACTCCAAGCCTGAAGACCACGCACAGCGCGTATCGTTCGGTGGAGACCGGTTCAATCCCCCGTGGGGATGATCCCGGCGTTCTCGACCATCAGGATGATGGAGCGTTCCGGCGCCCGTGTGCGGTGCACTACGCCTTTCGGCACCGTGAAACCCTGGCGCGGTTTCAGCTCCACCGAGCGGTCTTCCAGGTCGATGACGAACAGCCCCTCGATCACGTAGAAGAACTCGTCGTCGTCATCGTGCTTGTGCCAGTGGTACTCGCCCTGCATCACGCCGAGGCGCACCACCGAATCGTTCACCTTAGCGAGGGTCTGGTTGTACCAGGGATGCTCCACCGCTTCGATCAGCGGCTTCAGGTCCACGAGCTCAAGCGGCTGGAACTTGATGTCCAGGCGAGTTTCGTAGGGATAGGCGGGGTCCTGCTTGGATTTCATTTGCGTTCACCTTTCGCGTATTTGTCCGCGCCCATGAAATGCAAGGACACGTACGGTTGATCACCCACCACCCAGCTATCGTGGGGCACAGGCGGGATATAGAAGAGATTACCCTCCTTGAGTTCGATGACCCGTCCGTCAGCGAAGGCTGCAGTGGCAGTACCGGAGATGACGAGTCCCACGTGCTCCACCGAGCAGCGCTCCTGACCGAGATCCCGACCGACGTGCTCGGACCATTTCCAGCCGGGCTCGTAAGTCGCGCGCCCGAGGGTCATGCCGCCGAGGCGTACTATCTCGAAGCGGCCCTTCTTGAGTACCCGGGTCTCATCGGGCTTCTCGAACCTCTTCAGGACCACATCCACGTCCATACATTGCCCTCCGTCGTCTGCCACTCCAGCGGGACCATCTTCCACCTTCTACGGCAAGTCTCATGTGCCAGTTTCCCTGTTCTGGATGTACCAGATGGGCGCCATTCCGACGAACCAGCGGTCGCATCCGTCGAAGATTGGGATGATATACCTGCCGACGCATTCTCAGACTGGTGATTTGACGGGTTCTCCGGCAACATGCGGCGCACGATGGACTTCATGCGCTCGCCATGACGCACTATTCGCAACTCTGGTTGTTCTTCGTTCTTGTGTTCGGCGTGGTCCTGTTACCGGGTATGGATATGGCCTATGTGCTCGGCAGCGCCCTCACCGGCGGGCGCCGCGCCGGGCTAATGGCGGTGGCCGGTGTCATGACCGGCGCCGTCTGCCACGTGATCGCCGGCGTGCTTGGCATCAGCGTGTTGCTCAAGCTCTACCCGGCGGCCTTCAAGTTCATGCTGCTGGCGGGCGCCTGTTATATCGCCTGGATTGGTTGGTCCATCCTGAGGAGTGCCGCCGCCTTCAAGATGGGCGGCAAGCTGACAGCGCGCCCGCTCGGGATCACGTTCCGGCAGGGCATGTTGAGCTGCCTCATGAATCCCAAGGCCTATCTCTTCATGCTGGCCATCTTCCCGCAGTTCCTGCGCCCAGAGTACGGCACCCTCTGGATCCAAGGCGTGGTCATGTGGCTCATCATCGCCGTCAATCAGGCGGGGGTCTACGGCGGCATCGCGATCGCCGCCGATGGCGTACGCCGCTGGCTCGTGCAGGAACCGGAGTCTGCGCTGATCGTCAGCCGGGTGGTGGGGGCGATGCTGATGCTGGCGGCGGTGTTCACCGCCGTGGAAGGCTGGCGAACCGCTTAGTTAATGCAAAAGGACGGATGAGCGCCTCTTTGAGTATCAACTCAGTCGCTTGCCTCAGGCATTGGCAGCTTTCGCTTTGCGCGGTTTGGCCTTGGTGAATTCGAAACCGATATCCCGAGCCTCAACGGACACAGTATCTCCGGAGCCGAACTCCCCCGCCAGGAGCTTCTGGGCCAACGGGTTCTCCAACTGCTGTTGCACGGCCCGTTTCAGGGGGCGGGCGCCATATACCGGGTCGAAACCGGCCTTACCGAGCTTGTCCAGGGCGGCGTCGCTGATATCCAGGGTGATGTCCCGCTCGGCGAGGCGCGTCTTCAGGTGTTCCACCTGTATGCGGGCGATGGCGCGGATCTGCGACTGACCCAGCGGGTGGAACACCACCGTCTCGTCCACGCGGTTGATGAACTCGGGACGGAAGTGCCCGCCCACGATCTCCATGACCGCGTCCTTCATCTTCTGGTAGTTCTCCTCACCCGCCATCTCCTGTATAGCCTGGGAACCCAGGTTCGAGGTCATGACGATGACGGTGTTCTTGAAGTTGACGGTGCGGCCCTGACCGTCCGTGAGGCGGCCGTCGTCCAGTACCTGCAGGAGCACACCGAACACGTCCGAGTGGGCCTTCTCCACCTCGTCCAGCAGGATCACCGAATAGGGCTTGCGGCGCACGGCCTCTGTGAGATAGCCGCCTTCCTCGTAGCCCACGTACCCCGGCGGCGCACCGATCAGGCGGGCGACGGAGTGCTTCTCCATGAACTCACTCATGTCGATACGCACCATGGCGTCATCGGTATCGAACAGGAACCAGGCCAGCGCCTTGGTGAGCTCGGTCTTGCCGACGCCCGTGGGCCCCAGGAACAGGAAGGAACCGGTGGGCCTGTGCGGATCCGCGAGTCCTGCGCGGGAGCGGCGGATGGCGTTGGCCACGGCGCGCACCGCCTCGTCCTGGCCCACGACCCGGGTCATGAGGGCCTGCTCCATGCGCAGCAACTTCTCCTTCTCGCCCTCCAGCATCTTGGACACGGGGATGCCAGTCCAGCGGTAAACCACTTCAGCGATCTCCTCGGCCGTCACCTTGTTGCGAAGTAATTTAGTCTGGGTGGTGTTCTCGGCGGCGGTGGCCTGGGCCATCTTCTTCTCCAGTTCCGGGATACGCCCGTACTGGATCTCGGACATGCGCGACAGGTCGCCGGCGCGGCGCGCGGTCTCGAGCTCGGCCTTGGCCTTCTCCAGGGCCTCCTTGATCTGGCTCGCGCCCTGCACCTGCGCCTTCTCCGCCTTCCACACTTCTTCGAAGTCGGAGTACTCGCGCTCCAGCTGCTTGATCTCGTCTTCCAGGTTCTTGAGGCGGCGCTTGGAGGCCTCGTCCTTCTCCTTCTTTAACGCTTCACGCTCGATCTTGAGTTGGATGAGGCGCCGGTCGAGCTTGTCCATCTCCTCGGGCTTGGAGTCGAGCTCCATGCGTATGCGGCTCGCCGCCTCGTCGATGAGGTCTATGGCCTTGTCCGGCAGCTGCCGATCGGAAATGTAGCGGTGGGAGAGCGTGGCGGCGGCCACGATGGCGGGGTCGGTGATCTCCACCCCGTGGTGCACTTCGTAGCGCTCGTTGAGTCCACGCAGGATGGCGATGGTGTCCTCAAGGGAGGGCTCATCCACCATCACCTTCTGGAAGCGGCGCTCCAGGGCCGCGTCCTTCTCCACGTACTTGCGGTATTCGTCCAGCGTAGTGGCGCCGACGCAGTGCAGCTCGCCGCGGGCCAGCGCCGGCTTCAGCATGTTGCCGGCATCCATGGAGCCCTCGGCCTTGCCGGCGCCCACCATGGTGTGGATCTCGTCGATGAAGAGGATGATCCTGCCTTCCGCCTTGGCGATGTCCTTGATCACCGCCTTTAGGCGCTCCTCGAATTCGCCGCGGAACTTGGTGCCGGCGATGAGCGCGCCCATGTCGAGGGTCAGCACGCGCTTGTC
>DATGHI010000272.1:0-3025 GCA_035308065.1 Gammaproteobacteria bacterium
TGATCTGAGGATTTTTTCCCAGGAACTCGTCCGCCAACGCCCCGACCTGAAGATGCCCCGGGTTTCCCAGCCCCATACCGAGCGATGCTTGAGGAGCGGATGTACCCTCGATAAATGAGATTTCTGGCCTGATTAGCTCGGATAGGTTTTTCTCGACTAATCAGCGGGCTGCGGAAGCATCTTCCGTTAACGACTCGACATATGTCGTATGTCAACGGAGCGCCTGTTGGGGCGTTAATTTAACGAATGGCTGTAACGTAATGTATCGGACATATTTTTCCGAAATTGCAGCTTTATCCTATCCACCCATACTCCAGGAAGCTCTCTCGTGATGATGGATATGGTCAACACCCGCGAAACCAGCACGGCCCAAATCATGCCGAACACCGTGCCCCCGGACTACCAGATGATCGCCGCGTGGCGCGCCGCGTTGCGTGAATTCATGGCCAGCAGCAAGACCATCCTCAAGCGCCACGGCGTCACCTCCATGCAGTACCAGACGCTGCTCGCCATCCGTATCAGCGAAGAACCCGAAGGCATGAGCATGAATGGCTTGGCCGCGCATCTGGGCATCCGGCACAACAGCGCAGTGGGCCTCATCAACCGGCTGGAGAGCAACGGCCACGTGCGTCGCGTTCGCTCCCAACGGGACCGGCGCGTCGCCCACCTGCAGATCACATCCGCCGGCGAAGCCTGCCTGCAGGAACTGGCCGAGTCCCACCGCCAGGAACTCCTGCGCATCCGCCCCGAGATGCGCCGCATCTTCAAGTGACGGGGCGTTTCAAACGCACCCGACGCGATGAGTCATCGAGTTGGGAAGGTGGCGCGCTCCTGGCGTGACCTCCCGCCCGTCATCCCTGCGCAAGCGGGATCCAGATTTCGATAGTCCCCGGGTTGCCCAGCACCCTCCTGGTAGAGTCGATAGCCCTGCTCGCACAGGCGCCTGAAGCGCTGTACCCCCGCCGTCGATCCGTCTCCCAGCAAGCTCGAAGCGTAATGCCGTTCCGCCCCGCGTCGCCGCGGAAAGGCTTTGTGTTCGGCGCAGATACCCCGATGCCGCGCCATCAGTGCGGCGTGGATCGGCGGACAGGTGCTTCTCAACCAGCCCATGTAGCTTTCCACCGCCTCGGCGTCCGAATGGTCCGGTGGCAGCCAGCTGCTGGCCGCATGCACCACCCCCATGCGCTCGCCGTACAGCATGAGCTTCGCGAGCCAGGTCACCCGCGGCAGCCCCAGGGACTCGTCCCATTGGCGTTCGCACCAGCGAGCCCAGAGGTCGAAGAGCCCGCGCTCCCGCGCGTAGCGCTGCCGGTAACGCCTCATTCTTCCCCCTCCAGCATGTGTTCCACGTCCTGGGGAGTGCTGCCGCGGCTCAAGGTGCCGAGGTACTGCCCATGCTCGTCGGGGCAATAGATCCACTGGTTGATCAGTCCCGGCCAGACCACCTGGTACTTGCCCTCGGGCGTCTTGCCGAGGCCGCAGGTGGCGTTGAGTTTCAGGATGTCCTGCGCCCAGTAGTGGATCTTCGCCGCCAGGTCGCGCTTGCTCACCACTTCCACTAAACCGCTCATGTTCCCCTCTGCTGTTCATCGGCGGACGGCCGTCCCCGTCGTCCGCGCAGGTTGTGGCGGCAGACCCGGTCCGTCGCTCGGCGGGGCGAAGCCGTGCTTCGCCTGCACCCGCCTCGCCCTGAAGTGCTCGGGCTTGAGCTCGTAGCGGATCTTCAGGTCATGGTTCTCGGGGATGGGCCCGTCGGGCCATTGGGAGACCGCCGATTTGGAGACGCCGAGCGCCGTGGCCAGGGCCTTGGCCGTGGGAAACAGGGCGATGGCCTCTTGCTTGCTGAGACGCTGCGACATGGAGGCAGTAAAGCATACTGAACATCGCTAGTCAAGCATGCTAATCGTGTGGTAAAGTTCCCTTAACCATGCAGACCCCCGGCGCCCGCATCCGTCACATCCGCGAGGAACTCGAACTCTCCCAGGAGGCGTTCGGGCGCCACATGAGCGTGTCCAAGGCCGCCGTCTCCCAATGGGAGAACGGCGACATCAAGAACCTACGGCCCGCCAACCTATTCGCCATCCAGAACTTCACCGGTTATTCCGCCGAGTGGATCGCCACCGGCGCCGGCGCCGCGCGGGTGAAGGCCGGGAAGAAGACCGCGGACAACACCCGCCCCGGACCCAAGGTGTTCTCGGTGCCCTTGATCTCCTGGGTGCAGGCCGGTCAATGGGATGAAGTGGTGGACGTCTACCGCCCCGGCGAGGGAGAGAAGCCCGTGTACACGACCCGGAAGGTCGGCGCGCGCGCCTACGCGCTGCGCGTGGTGGGCGACAGCATGGAGAACCCCAACGGCCGCCCCACCTACCCCCAGGGCTCCATCATCATCGTCGACCCGGACCGGGAAGCCATCCACGGCAACGCGGTCATCGTGCGCCTGGAGGATTCCAAGCAGGCCACGTTCAAGCAGCTCATCGTCGAAGGCGGCACCCGCTACCTCAAGCCTCTCAACCCCCGTTATCCCATCATGAAGATCGACCGCAAGGCCTCGTTCTGCGGCGTGGTGGTCCAGACCGTGATCGACGAAGATTGAGGCGTCGACTGGCCAAACGCTACGCCAACCTCGATCCCCACGCCCGCATCGGCGAAGGCTTCCTCCATTGGCAGTTCCAGCGCCATGCCGCCGGCCTGCCCAAGCCGCCGCGTGAAGGTTACACCGCCTTCGCCGAGCGCTGGCACGTGCCGGCGGATTTCGCTACCCCCGGGGATCCGCGCGCCTGGTGGCTGGGCCACGCCACGGTGCTCCTGCGCTTGGGATCACTGCATCTCCTCACTGACCCGCATCTCGGCCAACGCGCCTCGCCGTTCTCCTTCATGGGTCCGAAACGCCTTGTGCCCGTGCCGGCTGTGCCTGGACGGTTACCGAAGATCGATATCGTCCTGATTTCTCATAACCATTATGACCATCTGGATGACTGGAGTATCCGCGCGCTGCTCCGGGCCAATCCCGACCTCGTCTGCTATG